>NZ_CEYNZH010000017.1:0-45051 GCF_982874595.1 Oceanospirillum sp.
TGTTCCTTTCCGGTAAGCGTAAAGATCCGGTGATGACAGCGATGTCTGCCCCACTGGCCGATCCGGCTGTCCGCAAACAGGCTTTGGACTATTTCTCTAACCTGTCCGCCCCTTCGATTAAAGACCTTGAGTATCGGGGTGATCGACTCCGCTTTGATAGCGCAGCTGAAACCCTGGCCTATCAGGGGGACTGGAGCCGTAATATCCCCGCCTGTACCAGCTGCCATGGTGCCAGTGGGATGGGTGTTGGCCATATCCCCCGTCTGGCGGGTCAGCAGGAGTATTATCTGGCTAAGCAACTTCAGGACTGGCAGCAGGGCCTGCGCACCGGTGATCCGATCAATATGATGGGACATGTCGCGGGTGAATTGAGCGCATCTGAGATTAAAGGACTGGCCAGCTACTTCTCTTCTCTGTCGGGTGAGGTGAAAAAATGAAGATGAAACAGATATTGCCTCTACTCGCGCTCGGCTTTGCCAGCAGCCTGTTTTCTCAAGCCGCCTTTTCAGCTGATGCTTTACCGGATCGCCAGCAGGAACTGCCTGCCGTTAAAAAGAAAGCGGATACGGACTATTTAACCCCCCGCTCTCTGGATCAGGTGCCGGATACAGAGTTTGGTGACATGGTCAGACTGGGATACTCCCTGTTTGTTAATTCGCAGCAGATGCGTGGCAAGTATGTTGGTAACGACCAGAACTGTGTTAACTGTCATATGCAGGCGGGTATTAAAGCCAACGCAGCGCCTTTATGGGCAGGCTTTATGGCTTATCCGGCTTATCGTAAGAAGAACGATAAAGTGAACAGTTACGCCGAACGCGTGCAGGGCTGTTTCACCTATTCTATGAACGGTAAGCCACCGGCGTATGATTCACCGGAGATTCTTGCTCTGAGTGCCTACTCCTACTGGCTGGCGATGAGTGGTTTGATGGATCGACACGGTCTTGAGGGGCAACCTGTACCTGAGATCAGCAATGCGATGCTTCAGTCCGGCGGTAAAGATGTTAGCTTCCCGCTACCCAAAGAAGTGGCTGATGCTTTTCCGCTGGAGGAGCGCGGTAAACTGAAAGGTCGGGGGTATCCGAAGATTGCTAATCCGAAGCAGGAACCCTCACCGGAGCGCGGTCTGGTCGTTTACAACCAGTATTGCTCGACCTGCCATAGCGCTGACGGTCAGGGACTGAAAGGGAGTGATGGTTACGCCTATATTCCGCCACTTTGGGGAGCTAAAGCCTACAACTGGGGCGCAGGTATGCACCGTATCAATACGGCGGCTTATTTTATTTACGAAAATATGCCTCTGGGTAAAAGTGCTCAGCTGACGCAACAGCAGGCGTGGGATGTTGCTGCTTATATCAACAGTCACGAGCGTCCTCAGGACCCCCGCTATAAGGGTGATCTGCAGAAAAACCGCGAGCGTTATCACAATCATCAGGGCTACTACGGCCAGAAGATAGGTGGAAAAACCCTGGGTGAGCAGGCTTACCCTAATGGGACGGTTGATCACGAGTAGTACTGCAATACACTCTGCACTTATGCCACCTTTTCAGGTGGCTTTTTTGTTTCTGTACACTTTAACAATCGGCCGGCTTTGTCTGTTGGTTACAACGGCATGATGATAGGTCGCTACGCCGGATGTGGCGGTTTAAAGATCGTGCTCGATTTTACCAAAGCGGAATGCGAGCTCGGCCACTGTACTGGCGGAAAATTTTTTCATCAGACTGGCCCGGTGAACTTCAACGGTCCGTACAGAGATGCAGAGTTTATCGGCAATACAGGCGTTGCGCTGACCTTCGATCAGCAGGCGTAAAATATCAGCTTCACGGGGCGTTAAGGCGTTATAGGCCCTGAGCAGCATCTGTTTTTCTGATTGTTCTACCGACTGCACCAGACCCTCTTCGATAGCGGGTATCAGCAGATCGGCTTTGACGGGCTTTTGAAAAAAGTTCGTTGCTCCCGCCTGTAGGGCTTCTACAGCTAAAGGCACATCGCCAAAACCGGTCAGAAAGATAACCGAGACGGGGCTGTCCAGTTGCCTGAGTTTCTGTTGCAGCTCCCGCCCGTTCAGCTCAGGCATTTGGTTGTCCAGAATCAGGCAGCCGGGAACGTCCGGTTTTAGGCTGTTAAGGAAGCTATGACCCTCCGTGAAGGCTGAGACTTTAAAATCGTAGTCTTCCAGCATCATGGCCAGTGATTCGCAGGCGGCCTGATCATCATCAACGATGTAGACGGGCAGCGCCTTATCCGGTTGTCGCATTCAGTGTTCCTGTTCTTATTTTGTTTGTTGTGTACTTATTTATATTTCTTGTCGGTGGTTATATTTTTTGTAGGGGTTTATCGTCGTTTTAAGGTTGTTTTGCAGCGATCACCCCAGCGTTTTCTGCGTCTCTGCCAGGGGCAGTTTCAGGCTGACCAGGCAGCCATGGGGGCTGATATTTTCAATTCTTAAGGTGCCACCGTGCCGTTCTGCGATATCGCGGCTAATCACCCAACCCAACCCCAGCCCTTCCACCTTGGTCGTCAGAAAGGCCTTCGGATAACCGTCCGTCAGCAGTCCAGTTCCGTTATCCCGGATGGTTATCAAAAGCTCATTATCAGCGCAGGTCTGAGTGACCTCAATTTCTGGCTGATAGCCGGTACCTTGCTGTCCTGTATGACTTGTGGCCTGACCCTCTGCGTGTTGATCACGATATTCGCAACAGGCATCGATTGCATTGCCGATCAGGTTGACCAGTACCTGTTCCAGAGCCACCTGATCTGCGTTAATCAGGGTTTGCGCTGATTCCGGATGCGTGATCAGCCGGATGTTTTGTTCCTTCAGCCGGTGATCCATCAGGCTAAAGCTGGCATCAAGCAGCTGTCCGGGCAGGCATTGTTGTGATTCTCCTTTCGGCTGTTTAATCAGTTGCCGAAGGCGACCTATGATCGCATCTGTGCGATCAAGTTGTGCAACAATTTGTTGCACAACGGGGGTTATTTTCTTCTCCGGGAGGTTTTTCCGCAGGCGAACCTGAATACTTTCGGTAAAATTTCGGATCGCACTTAAAGGCTGGTTCAGTTCGTGGGCAAGGGTTGAGCCGAGTTCATCAAGGATAGCGATTCGCTGGGCGTGCTCCAGCTGGGCCTGTTTATCCGCCAGATCGGTCAGTGTTTTATGCAGCGTCTCCTGACTGCGTCTGAAACTCATCTGCAGCCAGAAATGGTAACCGGCTATCAGAAGGATAAGTGCCAGCACAAGAAAAGCGCTGTCTTTATGGGCGTTCAGCCAACGTAATGCCTGCTTCCAGAAAGGTTTCACCAATGGGTGCAGATCTAAGGTTTCGTAAAGATGGTCCACCGCCAGCAGGCTGACCGGTGTTGTCCAGCCGCTGGTGCCATTAGCTCTGGCAGTGGGCAGTGCCAGTAACTCCCGGGCGATCATTTTGGCGATCTCGGGACTACCATGGGCTGTACGGGCGATGGACCAGTTCGGATAGAGCTGCGTTGTGGTCTGACAGCGATGAGACGGATCATCAGGAGCACCTTCTGGGTTCGTAATTACCCGAAACGCCTCTTTCGGTAACAGGCCACTATCGGTCATTGTTTCCAGTAAACAGACCGGCACAATAGCTGCGTCGACAATACCGTCCCGCAGTTGATAGAGATTGACGTCAACGGGAAAGCCCAGAAAATGCACGTTGCTGAAGAAGCGGTCAGGTGATAGCCCTTGTTCCAGCAAATGATAATGCAGCGTCAGATAGCCGCCAAAAGCTTGTTTAGATACGGCAGCGATCGGCTTGTGGTAGAGATCTTCAAAACGATAAAACGGCGAATCCTGCCTGACGACCAGTGCGGAGCCTATGCCATGGCTGCCCACTCCCGCTTTGGTTTGGGTTGCCAGCCAGGAAAGCTCAAACCTTCGCCCAAGCTGTACCGCCTGCCCTGGGTTGGTAAGGATAAAATCCATATGCCTTTGTTGAACCGCCTGAGCCATGTTGTTCAGGGTCAGGGGGTGCAGCTGAAAGGAGACATCCCTAATACGTTGGCTTAACCCATCAAAGGTGGGTTGCCATTTCTGCAGTGCCAAGGCATCACCGCGGGGAGCCAGTAAGCCAACATGAACAAGCTTTGGGTATGAGCGGCTTTCGGTTGAGGTTGGTGCTTGTATTGATGTTGGTACTGAATCCGCATAGGTTGCGGATCCTCCAAGGGCAAAGGAAGACCCGCAAGCCAGAAAAAGGATCCCTGTTGCCGATGCCAGCCATCTGGCATGAGTTTGAGAACGGTAACGCGAAAAAAAGAATTGAGGCATGGAGTTCCGTTAGCTGGAGATATCAGGGATCGCTAAAATGATGGCAATGATTGTAGTGCCCTCCTCCGCATTCTTAAACCTCCAGTGGGGATAAAACTCCGGTGACTTCGAGCCATAGGAATAAGGGCTAACCAAAAGCAGAAAAGGGGTAAGTAAAAAAGAGTAAAGAATACTATGCAAAGAAGTATCCGTACCCCATGCTGTGAAGCCCGACATCCTTGTCTGGCTATGACTTAAGGGCTGATTTGAACCGATACCCGTAACACAGTATGAAAATCGCTTATGACCGCATAAAAACATCGAAAAAGGTGCTTAATTCCCCATGAGCGTGTAGCGGCAGAATGTTAGCGATATGCTGATCGGGGCGTACAATGACCATGCAGCCCTGCTTACGGTGAATCCCCCGCTCTTCAAAAATATTGTACTGCGCGTCGCACTGGAAGGCTTTTTCGTAATCCCTCAGACCGTACTTACCTTTAGCCGGCCAGACAAAAGCGGGCAGTGTTTCCAGAGTGATATTATGTTGCTGAAAGATGGCATAAACGTCGATCACGGCATCAATATCCTGATCTTCAGCGGTGTATTTTAATATCGGCGAAGCCGGATTGTGTGCCAGATAATCAATTAACCCGGCTGCTGCTGAGTCTTTATCCAATGGGTTCTTCTTATCTGCAAATATAAAGAGACGCCAACGCCCGTCGGCTTTTACCTGATGCCCCAGATGGACGGGGCAGCCATCGGCAATGCGTACGGCTTTTGCGGAATGAAAACGCTGTCCGATCTTAAAGCCCGTCGCCAGTGCCTGATTTTCCTGTCCTGTGGTGATATAGGAAGGGTCATAGCCGATAGAGGTTCCGGCGATAAAACCGTTCTGACGGGTGATAAACTGCTCAATGTCTGCGGTGTTGGTTGTTACTCCTGCTGTATTCTTTTGGGCATTTGGCCGGGTTGCGACAAGGGCAGACATCTCCCGATCAGCATTGATCAGCATAAAGGCGACTTTGCGGCGCTCTTCTTCGTAGGTTTGCAGCAGTTTAGGATCGGATCGCCCCTGTAATACGGCAGCGAGTTTCCAGCCCAGATTGAAGGTGTCCGGTAGAGAGGTATTCAACCCCCACCCTCCCTTCGGGCTATGGGTATGGCAGGCATCCCCTGCGACAAAAGCACGGGGAATAAGATTACCCGGATTACCCACCGGCGTATCGTCAAAACGCTCTGCGACACGCTGACCAACGCCATAGATCGACCACCAGGCAACTTCTTTTACGTCTATCTGATAAGGGTTCAGAATCAGTTTTGCTTTAGCAATTATGTCATCAGGGGTGAGGTTCAGACTACCCGCTCGCTGGTCTTCTCCAAAAAGATCCATCTCGACATAAAGTCTGACCAGATAACCGCCTTCACGGGGGATCACCATTAGTGCACCGTGGTTCTGAGACTGAATAAAGGTTTTAACGCGGATATCCGGAAAGTCCGTAACCAGCAACACATCCATCACGCCCCAGGCCTTGTTGGCAGAATCCCCCTGCATTTCGATACCGAGATTCTTACGCACGGCACTGTGTGCCCCATCGCAACCCACCACAAAACGTGCTTTGACGGTTTCAATGGCCTTGTCTGTTGAGTCAGCAACGCTTTCAAAGGTTGCGGTGATGGCATGGGCATCCAGATCCTGACTCAGCGCCGTATTAACGTCCAACGAAAGCAAACGGCGGCTGTAATGGGGTACCAGATGCGTCACTGAGTTCGCCATGCCTTCCAGTAGCAGATCGTGCAGTCGGGCCTGATTGACAACACCGTGGGTAAATTCAGACAGGCCAAGGCGTGCATCCGGGACTTTGTGGGTGCGTTTGATCTGCTCAGGCTGCTCGGTATCCGGCTCCCAGAAGGCGTTCTGGCGCAGCTGATAGGTCTCTTTCACCAGCATTTCACTGCAGTTAAAAGCTTCCATAATCTCCAGAGTACGGCAGGAGATGCCATCGGCCTGACCAAACAGCATAGGTCCGGTTTTCTGTTCGACAAGGCAGGTTTTGATGTTTGCAAAATCGGCCAGTTGTCGTGCCAGTGCAAGACCTGCAGGTCCGGAACCCACGATAAGCACGTCAACCTCCTTGGGTAGTGCTTTCATGGGTGGTGGTGTTGCAGGCTGACGGGCCTCATCACGGATCTGATAATTACCGGGTTTAAAGCCGTTCAGATGGTATTGCATCCTGATATCCTCTTGTCGTTATTGTTTTGTTCGGTCTGCTGAATGTGCTGATTATTCAATTTCCCATGGGAAAACGGATTGCTTCGATGATGAAAAGCTTAGTTTGATCAAGAAAAAAACCTGTCCCCTAAAAATGGGGACAGAATAATGAGGCTTAAGAATGGAGGATCCGCAGCTGATTCGTTGTGCTTTGGCTTTTGAATCTTTGACTAAATACCTGTATTTTCAGCTTTACAGGAATACCCACATTACCCTTGTTTCAAAGGATCTGAATGACTATGAAATCGAATACACTGAAAACTGCGTTCTTGCTGTGCACTACCTCTTTGTTAACCGCATGCCTCGGTGGAGGGAGTGGAGAGAGTAGCGATAGCGACGGAGAAAGCTCCGGTGGCGACAATGATACCCAGACGATCAGCAATAGCTGTTTCGATCTGAAGACCAGTCAGAAAGAGATGGTTCAGCTGATAAATGAAGCAAGAAGCCAGTCGAGAAGTTGCGGGGCCGAAGGCAATTTTCCGGCGACTGGAGCCATCAGTTGGAATGAGAAACTTTTTTCAGCGGCTAATGCCCACTCTCAGGATATGGTGAAAGAGAATTTCTTCAGTCATACCGGTTCAGACGGTTTGAAATTTAGTGATCGTATGAAATCCGCCGGGTACAGTTATTCCAGTGCGGGTGAAAATATTGCTGCAGGACAAAGTACAACCGCAGCGGTTGTTAATGCCTGGTTAAAGAGTGATGGCCATTGCAAAAATATAATGACATCGACCTACACTGAAATCGGCTCAGCCTGTGTTTCTTCTGATACCGCAGATTATAAAAAGTATTGGACGTTGTTATTGGCTAAGCCTAAGTGATCGTAATTTCTGGTAAGAATATTAATTCTCACTGTAATCTTAAGTAATAATTCGGATGGGCCTTTAAATGATGATCTCACTTTATTGGCCCTTACACCTCTGTCTTGTTGTCATTACTGTTGACGGAAATGCTATCAACTCCCTCAGGAAGCGGCTCCCTCAGTGACCGTTTTCAGGTTGATATCTTATATGTTTAAAGCCTTTATCCCTGTTTTTTAGCATTCCGGTTGCAGCCTGCTATTTCCCCCCCGTTTAGCGCTCATTAGGCTGTAGGCCTTATAATCCGCTGGCCTTCCTTAAAAAAGTTTACAATATATATCTTAAAGCTTACAGAAATCCCTCCCAATAAAAATTAGAGTCCCAACTCAGTTCTGATCGCAATAACCTGCATATTGCGATAGCTGATTAAAACAAGAGGGATGTCTCATGCCGCATATAAGAAAAAGAAAGGCGGAATCAAAAATAGCTGCCTATGAGTCAGAATTGGAAAGTATTTTGACTACAGCCAAGCAAGAAGTAACCCGAACACTGCTACGTATTTTTCTGGTCTCAGCAATTATCACCGTAGTGCTTGTCAAACTTTACTATGGGATAAAACAATGACTGGATTTTCCCCTTGGTTTTTTAATCCTAAGAAACTCTATTTTGCCGCTGCCGTGGCTTCTTTAAGTGGTGTTTTCGTTGGTTTTATAGTGGCTCATTTAATTTAGAAACCACCCTTGCAAGGAAGGCATGATGAAAAAAAATATCAATATAAACAGCTGCAAAAAGTTCTATCTGGCTCTGATTATCTGCATTGCGACAGGTATTCTGCTTGGGCTGATTATTTCCGGTTACAAACTACCTTGAGATTCCCCCTCCCGCTTGCGCTGATCCTCTGAGGATAAATAATGATCAAATGGATTTATAACCACCCCTACCTGACGATTGTATTAGGGGGATTAGTCGGTCTGGGTATCGGCTTGTTGCTCTCGGCATAATGTTTTTCTGAGTCAACGGCCTGGTAAGAAACCAATACGCGCCTTAAACGGTTGAATACAGGGTTTGAACAACCCCTTGTCATTCCGGGTTTCAACCGTTACTATGCGCCCCACTTTCTGATCGCTATTACTTTTGAACACCTTCAAAAGTTGAGCGGTCTTCACCTTCAACTGCAAAGGAGATCGTATTATGTCGTTATTTAACTCCCTTGCAGGCCTCGCCCTCAGTTAATTCTCTTCCTGCTGTTTGCAGGAATATCTGACTGCCCGGGCTCAGTTTTCTGCGGCCTGCCAATTCAAAATCTTTTCTATCCATTTGAAAGAGAATTGGAACTATGGGCACGTCCCTACAAATTCTGTCTGAACATATTACTCTGGTCGCCTCAGCAAATAGCTGGATTGAAGGGTTGGCCATTCAACAATTACACACCACAGCAGCCATGCCGGATATGCAGCAGGTGGCAGGAATGCCGGATCTGCATCCGGGAAAAGGTTATCCGATTGGTGCAGCCTGTTTTAGTGTTGGTCAGCTGTACCCCGCTTTAGTTGGCAGTGATATCGGTTGCGGTATGTCCCTGTGGCAAACAGATCTGGCATGCCGTAAAGCTAAAACAGATAAGCTCGCTAAAGCGCTGACCCATGTCGAGCAGCCCCTAGATGGCAGTTGGCAGTCACTGATTCAGTCTGAAAAAAGCCACCGGGGTATCTCTGCTGACAGCTTTGATGCGTCACTGGGCACCATTGGCGGTGGGAATCATTTTGCGGAATTCCAGCAGGTTGATCAGGTTTTGGATGAGGACCTGTTTGCTGCTTCCGGGCTGAACCTCAGGCATTTGCAGTTACTGGTGCATTCCGGTTCCCGCGGTTATGGCCAGAGTATCCTGCAGCAGCATGTGCAGCAGTTTGGTCATCGGGGACTGGCTGATCACAGTCCTGAACAGCAGGGTTACCTGTTACAGCATAATGATGCGTTGCGCTGGGCCGAGCTGAACCGTTTTCTGATAGCCCGTCGCTTTCTTGAGGCTGTGCGTACCCAGGGTGAGCCGGTGCTCGATGTGAATCATAATTTGGTCTCCCCTTTTACCTACACCGATGGCCTGTCACAACAAGGCTGGCTGCATCGTAAGGGGGCCACACCGGCAGATGTCCCTTTAGTGGTTATTCCGGGCTCCCGGGGTGATTACTCCTGGCTGGTTGCTCCCGAAAGCGATGCTGATCCCAGGGCCCTTTGCTCTCTTGCACACGGAGCTGGCCGTAAGTGGAAACGCAGCGACTGCAAGGGACGCCTGTCCCACCGATACAGTCAATCCGAGATGCAGCGTACAACACTGGGTAGTCAGGTGATCTGTGGTAATAAGGAGCTGCTTTATGAAGAAGCCCCGCAAGCTTACAAAGACAGTCGTCGGGTGATCGATGATATGCTGGAGGCTGGCCTGATCCGGTTGGTTGCACGACTGAAACCGGTGCTGACCTTCAAGACTCAGGGAGGGTGCTGTTAATGTTGTTATTACAATTATCCGCGGGTCAGGGGCCGGAAGAATGCGGCCGTGCGGTCGCGCTGGCTTTTGAGCGAATGCAGGCGGAAGCCCGTCAGTATGATATCGAGCTGCAGATTCTGGAGCGTCAGGATGATCGAAGATCGGGTTGCTATAAGTCGCTCTTAATCGGGATCAGGGGTACTGATGCACTCCCCTTCAGCCAACGTTGGCAAGGGGGATTGCTGTGGGTGTGCCCCAGCCCGTATCGTCCGGCACACAAACGTAAAAACTGGTATTTCAGTGGTGAGCTGTTTGATGCGGAAAAGGATACGCCGTACGAAATCTCAGAACAGAGCATCCAGTATCGCAGCTGTCGAGCTTCCGGAGCGGGTGGTCAGCATGTGAATACCACTGATTCAGCGGTTCAGGCCACACACCTGCCCAGTGGCATCCGGGTGCGGGTAGAAAGCGAACGCAGTCAGCACGCCAACAAAAAACTGGCAAGGCTTCTGATACAGCATAAGCTTGCGACACAAGCCGATGCCCATCGCTCACAAGAGGAGCAGCAGCGTTGGCAGCAACACTGGCAATTAGAGCGCGGAAATCCGCAGCGACGTTTTGTCGGGCCCATGTTTGTTGAGGCTAAACAGGGTTGAGGCTAAACAGGGTTAAGGCGAAACAGCATTGAAACTTAACAGAATTGAAACTAAGTAAGTCGTGTGATTTTACTGAAGGTTTCTGAACAAAGACATTCAACCAACAATGACAAAGGCCGCATTTAGTGCGGCCTTTGTTGTTAGAGCATGACTGTTTAGTCCATTTCCAGCTCTAGCTTGGTTCCCTTTTTGGTTAAAAATACCAGCAAGGCGACACCGGCAACTAACCAGCAAAGGCCTAACGTGATTGCGTGGGTATCCAGACTAATCAAGAGTTTTGCGATACAGACGACACCCAGCAAAGGTGCTACAAGATGCGTCAAGGCGTTTGAAAGCGTGCGTTGTGCAGGCTCCATTTTGAAGTAGGTAACAACCGCGCACAGATTCACAAAGATAAAGGCAAGGAAAGCACCAAAATTAATAAATGAGGTTGATGTCGTAATGTCCATTTTAAGAGCTAACAGACCGACGATACCGACCAAAATGATGCTGATCCATGGCGTATGGAATTTTTCATGTAAAGCACCAAATGCTTTGCCCGGCAGTACACCATCACGACCCATTGCATACAGCAAGCGTGATGCACCGGCCTGAGCACTGACACCAGAAGTAAACTGCGCAACGACCAGGGTTGCTACGAAAATTGATGAGAAGGCGACTCCGCCTATTTGGGCGGCCATATCTGCTGCCGCTGAATCAGATGCAAACAGAGTAATGTCCGGGAAGGCTGTGCCAAGGATAAAGGACGCACCGGCGAAAATGGTTCCGCCTAACAGGGTAACCAGGATAATGGCTTTAGGGACATTCTTTTGAGGCTCTTTGGTGTCTTCTGCCATAGTCGATACCGCATCAAAACCAAGAAACGAGTAACAGGCGATCGCAGCACCAACAAAGGCGAGATTAAAGTCAGGCACTGAGGGGGCTACCTCAGGCTGGTCACCAATAATCGTGATGGCAAGGGCACAGAAAGCGATGATCACGGCTAACTGCAGAATCATAAGTACCAGATTGACTTTTTTCGCGACGCCAAAGCCGATGATATTCAGCCCTGTGGTTAATACGATAAAGGCAACCAGCCAGAACCATCCCGGAATAGCAGGCGCATAAGCTTCCAGATACACGCCCCCGATTAACCAGATCACCATAGGAAGGAACAGGTAGTCTAACAGGATGATCCAGCCAACCAGAAAGCCCAGCTTTTCACCAAATACTTTTGAGACATAGCCGTAGGATGAACCGGACTCAGGAATTTTCTTAGCCATAACTGCATAAGCTATCGCAGTAAATAGCATGGCTATCATCGCAAAGATATAAGAGGTAGCAACCTGACCACCTGACTCTTCATAAATAACACCATACGTACCAAATACGATCATTGGCGTCATATAGGCTAATCCGAACAGTATTAAACCACCCAGTCCTAATGTTTTCTTTAATTCAATGTTATCTCTCATGAGAACCTCTTGTTGTTATAGATTATTAATGTACAAATAATCACGACGGGATTTTTGAACCTGTGTTAAATCAAGTTCTATTGTTTGAATGGTTTCCAGATCGCCCATACGTAAGAGCACTTCACCGAAAGGTGAAACCACTAGGCTTTCGCCAGCGAAGTGACCGCCATGACCAGAACCAACCCGATTACAGGTAACCGCAAAGACCTGATTTTCGATCGCTCTTGCCTGAGTCAATATGAAATGGATATTGGAATAGGGGTGCATATTGCCGTTAGGCATGACAATAAGGTCTGCCCCAGCCTGCGCAAGCTTGCGGCTACCTTCCGGGAATTCGAGGTCAAAGCAGATTTGCGCCCCGATTTCGGTGTTTTTATGGGTTAACAATGGGCACTCATGGCCCTTAGTGAACACTCCGATATCATCCAGCCACAGATGGGCTTTGCGGTGTAAAATCTGCTGTTCGCCATCGCTTAATAAATAGGCACTGTTGTAATAGCCCAAGTCGTGCTGCTCAATATGGCCCAGGACTATTTTTGTCGATAAGCCCTCAGACGCCGACGCGATACGCTCTAAAGCGTTTTTTGATTTTAAATAGGCGGGTTGTACCTGATCTTTTGTAGGGAAACCGGTAATCGCTAATTCAGGGAATAATAGAATATCTGAATCTTTATTTTCGGTGATTACTTTTATTATTTTATCGGCATTCGCATCATAGCTATGATCCGTAATATCGATCTGAGCAATTGTTATTTTCATAATTCAATCGTTATGTTAGCCAGTGTGCTTTTATTGTTGGCTATTATCACGACGTAAATAAATGAGGATTTTCTGCAAACGGCATGAGTAGTTATACCTATTGCCTGCGGAGCGCTCTGGGGCCAAACTAGTGAAAAAAGGTCTGCAAGTGATAACAAGACGCCAATTTCTGATCTGTTTTTCCGGGCTCATGGGGAGTTCAAACCTCTCTTTTGGCGCTGCTTCTCCTGCGGAACTGCGCTATTTGTGCTGGGATGGCTATGATCAGCCCAGTTTGCTTGTCCCATTTGAAAACCTGCACAGGTGTTCGATACGTCCTGAAATCATCAGTGACAGCCCCGCTGCCTTTGCCAAGCTCGATCAGGGTGGTCACCGTCAATACGATATGGTCTCTATTGATAGTCCCTGGTTAGAACGCCTTGATCAGGATGCTGTTCTTGCGATGCTTCCCAAAAGCTTTTCTGCGAACGCTGCTCAAGTGTATTACCCGGAGTTAACCGAGCTTTTTTTCGATGATGGCGACGGGAATGCAAACTGGCTGCCCACTCAATGGGGTTGGATCGGCCCCACGATCAATACCCGCTTTGTTAAAGAAGAAGACTACCGGAGTTATGCCCCGTGTTTCCGTTCTGAGAACAAAGGCAAAATCGGCATTATGGACTGGGGGGATTGGCCCATGCTGCCAATCTCTCTGTATTTAGGCATAAACCCTTATGAATCACTTGATGACTATGCGATCAGACACTTGCAGGAGGCATTTCGTGCTTTGTTTAAAAACCAGCCGGTTTTTATTTCAAATGTTGCATTAGGACAGAGAGCACTACTTGATGGCAGTGTCCATTCCTTGATCGGAACAGGAACCTATCTGACTTCGGCCATGCGACGCGCGGGACTCAAGCAGATTAAAACGACGATTCCTGACATCAGAAATGGCATGCCCCAGTGTATCGTCTGGACGGAGGGTTCCGGAGCAATAAAAGACCAACCCTATGAAGCGCTTAGCCTTCAATGGGTGGACTATATCGCCTCCGAACAAGCAGCTTTTCACCTGTCTTACAATGGCCCCACTTGTAACCTTTCACCCTATATGACGGCCTCGGAACGCTATTCGAAAATACAACAGGATACGTTGCAGTTATCTGATGTGCCTGATTTGTGGCCAAACAGTCTTGCGCACCGAACGGTTCCCAGTATCGCGAGGATGCTTGAGGCCTGGCAAACCGAACTGATGAGATCGTTATGATATTGACTTGCAGATTTCTGGTCGCCGGCCTGCTGATGCTATTAAGCGCTGTGTCATTAAGTGCCGCTGCGAGTGCGGAGGAGAATAATAAGGGGCAGCTCGATATCCTGCTTTATCAATGGCAGGTGTTGGATTCTTCCGGATCTATGTCGGATCTGCCCTACCCCGCTTCTGACTGGCAACCGCTTCAGCATTGGAACCCCCCTTTGTGGCACATTCCCCGTCTGAAAAGCCGTTGGTTTAAGGCTAATTTTCGGGTTGGCTGGCACCATAAAACAACATCTCTGGCGATTAGCCTTGGGCCATTGTTTTCTTCCGCGGAAGTCTTTGTTAATGGGGTTCGTATCAATTCCTTATCTGATGGTACGTTAAAGCATTTCCGTCGTTCTCAGACTCAGATATTCCCTCTGCCCAGCCAAAGGTTATGGTACAGCTTCCTGGATTTCCAAAAAGACAATGAGCTACTGATTCACTTACAAAGTGATAAAGAGCCACTGACGATAAATCCCGGTAGTGTCATTATCGACAACTATGACTTTCTGGCGCTTAAAGCTAAAGACTCCGATACTCTACTGAAAATCGCCCAAGGCGCTATGATCGGCCTTCTGGTTTCATTTGGGCTGTTTTCGGCATTCTTGCGGGCTGTTGGGTTTAAAGAACGCGACAATATCCTTTTCGGCCTGTTTGTCACCAGTGTTGCCCTGATGATCTTTTCAAATTCTCTGCTTTTATCGGATGAATTGGGTTATCAACTGGCTCAATCGGCCCTGCCCTGGATGCTGGCTTCGCTTTCTGTATTCACCCTTGCGGGGCTTTATTCTGAACAGCATAAATTATCACCCTTTGCGAAAGCTCTGCTGCTCTCCAATTTACTGCTGCTTGCTTTGTTAGCGTTAGAATCAACCGTGAGTTCTGAAACAGAGTTCCTCAAATCCCTTTGTTTGCTTTCCTATATCGGTGTTTTAACCGAAGTTTATGGCAAGAAGATTCGATATTGGCGACTGTTGAAGCTCGAACATACGGGGATTTTTCTGGTGCTTACGGGGGCTGTTCTGGATCTGTTTTGGGCGCTGGATTACAGTCCCGTCAAACCTCTGGAAATGTCACTGTTTGTTGTAGCCTTTGGCCTGCTTTTTAATGTTGCTCTCAGATTCCGGCAGATGGCTAAATCCCTGCTGACGCTTTCAAACCGGTTAGTGTCGATTCGCGAGATGGAGCGTGCCCGACTGACCCGGGATATTCATGATGGTGTCGGGCAAGGGCTGTCTACTCTTAAACTGTTGATTAATCTGAATGCTAAAAAGCTGGAGCCGGAGCTTAGTGAAACTTTGCAGACTGAAGTGGCGATTACATCCAATACCCTCAAGTCTGTGATTCGTAACCTGAAGCCCATAGAAGTTGCCTCAGGATCACCGACGCAATCTATTATCAGTCTGGCAACCCATAATTGTGGGCTGGCGAA
Organism: Oceanospirillum sp.; assembly: GCF_982874595.1. NCBI lineage: Bacteria > Pseudomonadati > Pseudomonadota > Gammaproteobacteria > Oceanospirillales > Oceanospirillaceae > Oceanospirillum > Oceanospirillum sp. Next base: position 15,390 of record NZ_CEYNZH010000017.1, read on the forward strand.
TATCAGGCTGAACGTGAATAAACAGGATAATGTCAGGCTTTCAAAGGAGTGTGCCTATCAGGTCTACCGGATTGCACAGGAGGCCCTTAATAATGCCATTAAACACAGTGAGGCCAGTCTTATCACTCTGAGTCTGGAGGCAGAAACACATCACTTTGTCGTGACTATTGCGGACAATGGTAAGGGTGTTGTTCTTGGGCAGTCTCATCATGATAGCTATGGTATGAATTCTATGCAGGAACGAAGCATGATCATCGGTGCAAAGATTAGTATCCGGAACCTTGCTGAGCAAGGCACCCTTGTCCGTTTAGAGGTCCCCTATCATGATTAAGGCCGTTATCGTTGATGATCACGTCATCTTCCAGCAGGGGGTTAAAGCCTTGCTTGAAGAATCCAATAAGATTCATGTGATTGATATGGCAACCAATGCACCGGATGCCGAGCGGATTATTATCGGCAAACAGCCCGATGTTTGTGTTTTGGACATCTCACTGGCAAATGGCAATGGAATTGAGTTAGCAGAGCGTTTGCGCATTCGCGGGTACAAGGGCTCAATCGTGATGCTGACCATGCATACTGAACTGAAGATATTTAAGCGGGCATCTGCCATTACCAAAATTGACGGCTATGTGCTGAAGCTGGATGCTTCGGAAGATCTGGTTAATGCGATTATGGGAGCGCAACAAGGCCAGCGGTTTGTCAGCCCTGCCATTGCCCATGAAATGGCCTGGCAGAGTTCTCAGCTTGAACCGGAATCTCCGCTGTCCCAACGGGAGCAGGAGGTTCTGACACTTGTTGCTGAAGGCCATGGCAGTGATGCGATCGCCTCAAGACTTGGCCTTAGCAAGCGTACCGTTGATAATCACAGAGCCAATATCAAGCGTAAACTGGGCTTTAATAACACCGTTGAGTTGATTCGGTATGCGATTGAGAATGACCTTCTGATGACGATCAAATAAGTCGTTTACCCTGATTTGCTGAAAAACAAGTATAAAAAACTCCGGCTAAATGCCGGAGTTTTCTGTTCAGCACCAAATGCTTAGGATCGTGCCCTAGCTTTATTCCCCTTTGAACTGAGGAATAATGTGCTTACCGTATTGAGCAATAATGTTCTCTTCGTCGCCGTTATCCAGGTAGATATTAAACTGAGTCGTTCCGGCTTCTTCCAGATGACGGATCTTAGCGATATGGTCTTCAACACTACCCAGAATACAGAAGCTTTTTACGATATCTTCAGTGATAAAGTCCAGATAGGGGTTATCGCTCTGACCGTGCTTGGAGTAATCGTAGCCGCGTCGTTTCTCGATATAGTCCGTGAGACTGCGGGGAACTAAGCCTGAGTCGTTGCCATATTTTTCGACGATATCCGCCACATGGTTACCCACCATCGCCGGGAACCATTTGGTGTGCTCGATGCAGTAATCCATATCACCGAAATAAGCTGGCGCGGCCGCCTGAATCTTAAAGTCACTCATGTCACGGCCGGCTTCTTTGCCCGCAGCTAAAGCCTGATCGCCAAACCATTTCACAAGGCTGGGGTCGCCAATCTGCAAAATCAGACCATCACCCACTTCACCGGCTGTTTTCAGGGCTTTAGGGCCATAGGCACCAATCCAGACCGGTAGTTCATAACCTGTTGCCCAGGGCAGTTTCACCGGCTGCTCACATTCACCATATTCAACTTCTTCACCGCGCACCATCGCTTTCACTTTTTGGGTGAACTCTGCCACACGGGCCAGCGGTGCGGGCTTCTTGCCCATAACCCGCATTGATGAGTCACCGCGGCCCAGGCCGATATCAAAACGGCCGTTACTCTGGTGCGCCAGACTGGCATACAGGCTGGCAGCCAGGGACCAGTCACGGATGTTAGGGTTGGTGACGCAAGGTCCGAAGCGCATTTTGGTGGTGTGCTCCATACACATCGCCATCGCAACGAAGGATTCGCGCCAGAGGATATGAGAATCGTAAAACCAGCAGTAATCAAAACCTGCAGCTTCCGCCTGACGAACCAGATTACGGGCGCGGTCCGGACTTACAAAACCTTTAAAAGTGATGCCAAATTCCATGATTATTACCTCAGATAGTTGTGTTTCTTGTGTTTTTTATCGGGTTTAAACGTCAGTCATTCGTGTTCAGGTGGGCAGATGCGAATCCCGGCATGAGAGAAAGGCACCTCTTTTGAAATATTGAGGCGGATCAGAATCGGGGTGATCGCTTCGATACAGCGGGCACTTTCGGCCAACCCTGCGTTATAGGCGGATGTTCCCAACTTTTCGCAAAGGGCCATCACCTGCTTCTTGGCTTCAAGGTCGTTTCCGCAAACCAGAATGTCGCAGTTGATCGGGTTATCCAGATTGTTAAGGGTTACAGCAGAAACATTGTGCAGTGCCCCGACGACGGGAATGGTTTCACCCAGCAGGCTTTGCGCCGCCTCAGTTGCTGAGCCTTCCGGTGGCATGGCAACTGCTTTCGGGTTGCCCTCTGCCAGTGGAACGACAATATCCACCAGAATTTTGTCGGCCAGTAAGGGTTTAATCTGCTCCAGTGTCGCGTTATGCGCAGCGTAAGGAACGGAGAGAATGACGATGCCGTCGCTGGCCTGAACGGCGGTTTCAATATCGCAGCCGCTCAGATGCTGACCATCCAGTATTGTGTTCAGCTCACCTGCCAGGGTTTCTGCTTTCTGACCGTCTCTTGAACCGATAACGACATCAACACCAGCACGTGCAAAGCGTTTTGCTAACCCTTTGCCCTGAGGGCCTGTTCCACCAATAATGGCAATTTTCATCGGAATAAATCCTCTTGTTGTGCTCGGATCAGGTCCTGACCTGAGCTGTCAGTGACTTGCCAATCAAGTCCACGAAAAACAATGACGGGGGTTTGAGCGCTCTTCTCCATCAGTAATCCGGATGCAGCCGCAAGCTCATCCCCCAGTGCGGGAGCGGTCACAGTGAGAGGCCGTCCATAAGCGTCGGTATCTCCGGCCATGATGTTCAGGGCAGGCACATTGGCGACACCAATAGCAACGTTGGTTTGCCCCAGTCGCCAGGGGCGGCCAAAGGTGTCGCTGATGACTATGCCCAGAGTGACGCCAAAGTGATGCTCGAGAGCATTAGCGAGTTCTCTGGCGCTTCGGTCCGGGTTTTCAGGTAGGGTGATCAGCAGATCAGGATCGGCAGAATTCGATTCATCCACCGCTGCGTTAGCACAGATATAGCCACGGTTATGCTCAGCAATCAGTACACCTTCCCGCTCGGGCTGATGCCGCACGGCCCGAAGAATACGTTTGGACTGATCAAGAATGACCTGAACTTTACGCGGGTCTTTGCCGACGCTTTCTGCAACCTCAAAAGCTTCAGCCGTTGGCGTGACGTCTGAAAGGCGTCGCACGGCTCCTTCGCACTTGGATACCACCTTATGGGCAATCACAAGAATGTCTTTATCAACCAGTTGAGTCCGGGTCTTCTCAAGGTGGTTAATCAGTAGCTCAGCCAGACTATCCCCCGGCTGAAAGTCCGGTAAGCCCTCCAGTCTGAACATGTAAAGACTGTCTGAAGGGGCGTTCTTCGACACGGAGTCAGGCATGGCATGGCCCTCCGGAACGCTGAGAAACCTCGCTTGCCGAGGGCATTGCTTTTGCTGAGAAAAACAAGGGGACCTTACCAAAACCTGCCAGAGCGCTGCTGTTGGCCTGCTGCGCGATAGCCAGATCAGTTGCTTTATCAATATCTACCGCCATCAGTGGCAGTTTGAGTACGCAGACTTTCAGGTTGGCTTTGGTAGCCTCCCTCTGATGGGCTTGAGCGGAGTTCAGTCCGAACCGGAACCGGATCGCATTGGCAGGCTGGACTAAAAGTGCATTAGTCCCCCCATCATTGGCTTCAGCCAGAATCAGGTCGTACTGCTTGTGATACTGCAGCAGACGAGACAGCTCATCATGACTCAGAAAAGCCAGATCAGCCGGCAGCATTACCATCCCTTTGTAGCCCTGTCGGGTTATTTCTGATGCTGCCAGCTCCATTGCGCTGTTCAGTCCGGCGTCATCAGACTGCAAAAGCGTTTTGCATCCCAGGGTCTCTGATGTGGTGAGAACATCCTGACTTTCACTCACGACCAGGACGTCATACTTAGGAAAGTGCTGCCTTAAATAGTGAAGCGTGTGCTGATAGAGCTGACGGGCCAGCGCTGTGCGTTGCGGGTGATCCAGAACATCCGATAAACGCTGTTTGGCGCAGCTTGGGGATTTCACCGGAACCACAAAGCAGAGTTCCGCTTTATTGTCCTGAAAAGGCTTAACGGTAAGGTTCATAACGTGGCCTCCTTTTGGGCAAGCAGCCCTCGGGATTGCTCCAGAGCCCACTGTATCGATGCAGTAATAACCTCTTTTTTATCCCGCAGCGTTGTCATCAGCGTATTTATGCTAAGGACCTTGATGCCTGTCGCCTCAATGGCCTGAGCATCCGGCTGATCCTGTTGATCGATCACCAGTGCGTGGATCAGATCCGAGTAGTGTTCTGCCAAGGCGATGTTTCCGGCATCTTTTCCCATGGCCCGCATCATTCTGTCTGCGGGGCCTTTAACCGTTTTACCGGTGATAAAGGGAGAAATAGCGACAACAAAGGCGTTGCTGTCCTGTATTGCCTCACGAATGCCCGGCACCGCTAAAATAGCGCCTATGCTGACCAGCGGGTTACTGGGAGCCAACAGGATAATCTCACTTCGGGAAAGCTGATTAAGTACCTTGTCGGTTGCGTTAGCCTGTTCAACCCCAGAGAAACGGATATCTTCAATGTCAGGCCGGCACTGCTCGCGGACAAAATAATCCTGAAAACTGTGCCACTGATCGGCGTAATAAAGCTGAGTGGGCACGGGGGCATCGGTTGGCGGCATAATGGGCAGGGTAACCTTGTAACGGGTGGCCAACTGCTCCGTCACTTCGGTTAACGTCTGCCCCTTATTCAGCGCCATTGAGCGGTAGATGTGGGTAGCAAAATCCTTATCACCCAACGTCATCCAGGTATCACAGCCCAGATCCTTCAGGCCGGACAACACCTGATAGCTTTCCTCTTTAAGGCCCCAGCCCTTGTTCCTGTCGATCTGATCAGACAGGGAGTAAATCAGGGTGTCGATATCAGGGCAGACCTTCAGTCCATGAAAGATCTCATCGTCACCGATATTGGCGATAACGGCGGCTTTTTCCGCATAAGGTGAGGCCTGTAAGCCTTCCGCAGCCTTGGCTCCGCCCACACCACCGGCCAGAAGGGTAATCGTGGGGCAATCAGACACTGGCACCTGACTTAAAACCGATTGAAGACTCGTCATACAGCCTCTCCTGCCACAGTTCCTGCCAGAGTAACCTCTGAGGCCGTAGTCGCCGGATTAAGCGGGATTGAATCGATGGGAGACGGATAGGTTTTCAGCGTTTGGTACAGGGTGCCGCGCTGAACCGGTGTTAAACCGTTGGCCTGAATATTAGCGACCATATCGGAAGGCAAAACTTCCTGCCCATGGGTTCCCCCGGCAGCGCGGGAGATACTCTCATCCATCAGGGTTCCGCCTAGGTCGTTCACACCCGATTTCAGTAATGAGGAGGCCATTCCCGGCCCCATCTTCACCCAGGATGACTGAATATTGTCGATCTGCCCCTGCAGCATCAGGCGGGCAACCGCATGCATTTTGATATGTTCATCGGTCGTTGGCCCGGCACGAACCACGGTTGGATTGTCGTTGTACAACGCGGTTTCGTAATGGATAAATCCCAGGGGGACAAACTCGGTGAAGCCTTTTGTTTGCTTCTGAATTGAGCGAATCAGAGCCATGTGCTCTGCCCAGTGTTCAGGGCCGTCGATATGGCCGTACATAATGGTTGCCGTAGTTGGCACACCGACACTGTGAGCGGCCTTTATGATGCGCACCCATTCATCAGTGGTGAGTTTGTTTTTGGTCAGCTGACTTCTGACCTCGGTATCCAGAATTTCGGCAGCGGTGCCCGGCATAGAGCCGAGCCCTAATGCTTTTAATTCTGCGAGAAAATCAGCGGGAGCCATGCGGGCTTTTTTTGAGCCATACCAGATCTCAAAAGGTGAAAAGGCATGAATATGAATATCAGGGACACGGGCTTTCACATGGGAAATTACGCCACGGTAATAATCCGCATCAAGATCCGGGTGCAGTCCACCCTGAATACAAACCTCCGTAGCGCCCCGCTCCCAGGCTTCAGCAGCCCTGTCGGCAACTTGCTCCAGTGAGAGAAATTCAGCACCTTCATCACCTTTGTGTTTGGCAAAGTTGCAGAACTTACAGCCCATGTAACACACGTTGGTGAAATTGATATTGCGTGTCACCACAAAGCTGGCACATTGCCCCTTTATGCGTTGACGAATCTGATTAGCGGTATCGCAGAGCATGCGTGTTTCTTCAGGGTTGCCCTTAAACAATAAGATAGCGTCATCTTTACTCAGCTCTGTTCCGGCCAGAGCCTTGTCCAATACGGCACGGTATTCTTCACGAATCGCTATATCTGCGGTTTTAAACGGTGCATTCATGCTACTAGCCCTCTTGAGGTGAGTTCTGTCTGTTGAAGCCACTGAACTTTTTGATTGAGTTCCGGTGTCAGAAATTGCTGGTTGGCTGAGCTAAATGCGGGATAAATTGTCAGGCGTTCGACAAGACGGTACCCCTTACCCAGACAGGCCTGAGTCAGGCTGTTGATGTGGGGCCAGGCCCTTTCAGGATTGATAAAGTCACGGGTAATCGGTGAGATTCCACCCCAGTCGTTGATGCCTGCCGAGAGATAAGCACCATATTCCTGTTCCAGATTTGGCGGAGCCTGCAGACTGATTTCAGGGGGTAATATGAGCCTCGCAACCGCTAGAGTACGCTTCATATCATCAAGATCCGGTTCAGTGCAGTTGGCCATTGCGGTGCCCTGCTTCGCCCGGAAATTCTGTACGATCACTTCCTGAATGTGGCCATAGGTGTGATGAATATCCCTTATCAGAGCCAAGCTGTTGACTCTGTCTTCCCAGGATTCACCGATACCGATAAGAATTCCTGTGGTAAAGGCGATACCGAGTTCGCCGGCGGCTTCTAAAGTGGCTATTCGACGCTTTGGTGTCTTATCCGGGCAGCCGTGATGCGCCTGTCCCGGCTTCATCAGCGCTAACGAGCTGTTTTCCAGCATCATGCCCATGCTTGCGGCATAGGGTTTAAGGTTTTTTAGCTCAGTTCTGCTCAGAGCTCCGGCGTTGATATGAGGCAACAAACGTGTGTGTGATAACACCTGATCACACTGGCTTTGCAGATAATCCAGAGTGGATGCGTAACCAAGATGCTCCAACCATTGGCGGGCTTTAGCGTGTTTCTGTTCAGGTTTTTCACCCAGACTAAACAGAGCTTCACGACAGCCTGAGCGATCTCCCTGAAGAGCAACGGTTAAGACCTCCTCAGGCGTCATATAGTTAGCGCTTGGGCTGTCAGGGCTTTGGACGAAGGTGCAGTAACCGCAGGAATCGCGGCACATATTCGTTAAGGGAAGGAAGACTTTTGGTGAATAGGAGACCTGTTTGCCCCACTGCAGATCACGAACGGCTGATGCCTGCTCGCATAAAGCATGCAGATCCGGGCCAGTGGCGTTTTTATAGCTGTAGGCATCAGCAATACTGATCATGGTGCACCGCCAAATTGTTGTGAAGAAAAAGTTTTACCGTTTGGTATAAAACAATTGATAGCACATAGAATTTTGGCGGGTAAACACGTTTTTTTTAGTGCAGATCGTGCACTGTTTTGGCAGAAGGCGAGTTAATTTGACGTAAGCAAATGATTAACTGAAATTAAAACCTCTTTTAAATCATGGGATTACAAGTATTGGTAAGAGCAATGATTTCACTGGCAAGAAAATTAGTATTTTTTTACACATGGTAAAACAGTTGGAATTATTTTTTTCCGGCACCAATAGCGTGCAGAATTAAATCAGTCACCGCCTGCTCAGCCCTTAGGTAACCTTCTCCCTGTAATTGGGATTGATCCATCAGAATGTCCATTTGTGTGGAGAAATCAGCATAAGACTGGGTAGTCGCCCAGACCATAAAGAAGAAGTGAGCGGGATCGATATCATTGATAAAACCCTTACGAATCCAAGAGTTAACAACTTCAATGTCTTTTTCAAACTGAGGTTTAAGATCGGATATCAGGTAGGGTTTTAATACCGGTGCACCACTAATAATTTCGTGGGCAAAGACTTTGGAGCCATAGAGATAGTCCCGGGATAACGCCATTTTTTCTTTCACATAGTGTCGAATTGAGGTCTCGGGATCAGCCTCGGATAATTCCAATAACTGTAGCTTGTCAATCCAGATGCCGAGTATTTCCTGTAGCACTTTTTTATAAAGTAAGTCTTTGTTTGCAAAGTAATAAATCAGATTTTGCTTGGAGATATTGGCAAGCTCTGCAATGCGTTCCATTGACGCCCCGCTAAAGCCTTTTTCAGCGAAAACCAACTCAGCAGATCGTAGAATTCTTGATTCTAAAATTTCACGGTTAATGGCTTGTTTGGTTTTTTTTTCATGTTTTCCTGTCACAGATCGCCACCGTTGTAAGCTGCTGAATTGAAATGATTTATTGCTTTTATAATAGCTATTTTTGCCAATTGCCGAAATGACCTTTTCGGGTAACCCATCTTATCAGATTTATAACCTTGGCCCCTCTCTTGCTTCTACCGGATGACGACATCTGATCGTGTCACTCCTCAGTTCTACACCGATTCATTGGGGAGTTTTTTTGGCGATATGTTTTTACCAATTGGTAAGAAATTAGTGCTTTTAACAGCGCTTAATTTTGGGAGAACGATATATGCAGGACTTAAGGGTCGACAAACAACGTCTTTGGGACAGCTTAATGGAGATGGCTCAATTTGGCGCAACGGAGAAAGGTGGTTGTAATCGTCTGGCAGGTACCGATCTGGATAAACAGGCCCGAGATCTCTTCGTATCCTGGTGTAAGACAGCGGGTTGCGAGATCTCAATTGATAAAATTGGCAATATTTTTGCGCGCCGCCCTGGCTTGAATAATGACCTGCCGGCAGTTGGAACCGGCAGTCACCTTGATACACAGCCGACAGGCGGTAAGTTTGATGGTGTGTTTGGTGTTTTAGCAGGTGTCGAGGTTCTTCGAACACTGCATGAGAACAATATAGAAACACCGACGCCGATGGAGTTTTCAGTCTGGACCAATGAGGAAGGCTCCCGCTTTCAGCCTGCTATGCAGGGTTCCGGCGTTTATGTAGGACGCTTCGATCTGCAAACAGAGCTGGATAAAACCGATGTTGACGGCATCCGTTTGGGTGATGAACTGGAGCGCATTGGCTACGCAGGCGAGGAAGAGCCAGGCAAGCGTCATGTGGGGGCGTTCTTCGAAGCTCATATTGAGCAAGGCCCTATTCTTGAAGATGCGGACAAGGCGATCGGTATTGTTCGATTAGGTCAGGGAATCCGTTGGTACAACATTGAAGTGACCGGTCAGGAATCTCACTCCGGTACTACGCCTATGTATCTGCGTAAAGATGCCATGGTGGCAACGGCGGAGATCGTTAAGGAGATCGAAAATATTGCTCACAACTATGAAAACGGTTTGGGCACGGTTGGCTTTATGCAGGTTTATCCGAACTCCCGCAACACCATTCCCGGTCAGATCAAATTCAGTGCGGACCTGAGAAATCCTAAACCAGACACCTTACTGAGCATGCATGAGGACCTGATTGCATTCTGCAAAGACGTTTCAACCAAACGCGGACTTGAGATCAAGGTAGACCCTTTCTGGTATTTCGCTCCGGTGGAATTTAACGCATCCGATGATGTTAAAGCGGCCACAGAAAAACTGGGATACAGCCATATGGATATCTATGCCGGTGCTGGTCATGACGCCTGCTATATGGCTGATCTGGTTCCTACCGGAATGATCTTTACCCCATGCGAAGGCGGTATCAGCCACAACGAAATCGAGTACAGCTCCCCGGAACAATGCGAAGCAGGCGCTAATGTTCTGCTGCATACCATGCTTGAAGCCAGCCATCGTCTGGCCTCTGCCTGATCGTTTTTTCCTGAGTTGCCCTAACCCGAAGACGTGCTCTTGCACACCTACAATCAAAAAATCAAAGGTGTAAAGATGACAAGCAAAGCAATTAAAAAAGGCGAATTTTACGAACTGGATGCCCAGGATGAATTGCAGTCCAGCGCAGCCTACAGTGATGACCTTGCCCCGACAAAAATCAGTGAACGAACCTGGAGTATCTTTAATATCGCGGCCCTTTGGGTCGGCATGGCGATCTGTGTTCCCTCATATACCCTGGGCGGTGTACTGACAGCCTACTTTGGTATGTCCGTAACGGAAGCCCTGTTTACCGTCTTTCTGGCCAATGTGATTTTATTGGTGCCTTTGACTCTGAACGCTTTTCCGGGTACGAAGTTTGGTATCCCCTTCCCTGTGGTTCTTCGTTCATCCTTCGGCATTGTCGGCTCTAACATTCCCTGCCTGATTCGGGGTTTGGTCGCTTGCGGATGGTTTGGTATTCAAACCATGTTTGGTGGTCTTGCGATCCATCTGTTGTTCTCTGCCTTCTCTGATGGCTGGACATCTCTGGGCGGCGTCGGTGAAGTGATTGGCTTCTTTATCTTCTGGGCACTGCAGATGTATGTGGTTATCCGGGGTGCCGAGTCGATCAAATGGCTGGAAACTCTGGCGGCACCACTGTTGCTGGTGGTTAGCTTTGGTCTGATGTTTTGGGCCAGCGGTAAAGTGTCTTTTACGGAAGTATTGGCAACTCCTGCAACCCGTCCTGAAGATGCCAGTTTCTGGGGTTATTTCTTCGGTGGTCTGACGGCAATGGTCGGTTTTTGGGCAACCTTGTCTCTGAATATTCCGGACTTCAGCCGTTATGCCAAATCCCAGAAAGATCAGGTTATCGGCCAGATTCTGGGGTTGCCTTTGACGATGTTCTTCTTTGCGGCTCTGGGTGTTGTTCTGACTGCAGCATCGACCACACTGGTTGGCGAAACCATCTCGGACCCTATTTCGCTGATCGGTAAAATTGATAGCCCATTTTGGGTGGCGATCGCGATGGTGCTGATCATTATTGCTACGATCTCAACCAATACCGCTGCGAATATCGTTTCGCCTACCAATGACTTTCAGAATATTGCGCCAAAACTGATTGACCATACCCGAGGTGTGCTCATGACGGGGGTTGTGGGTATTGCACTGATGAGCTGGGAGTTGCTGAAAAAGCTGGGCTGGGTGGTTTCTGATGTCAGTGTCGAAAGCATGTACACCAACTGGTTACTGGGTTACTCCAGTCTTTTAGGCCCCATTGCCGGAATTATGATCGTCGATTATTTCCTGATTAAAAAGCAGAACCTGGACCTGGTGGCCTTGTATTCGACCGATGGTGTGTATCCGGCATTTAACCTTGCAGGTCTGACTGCCTTTGCCGTACCTGTCTTGATTACGCTGATCTCATTCAGTGTTGAAGCACTGAGCTGGTTTTACAGTTATGGCTGGTTCACCGGTGCATTCACTGGCGCTCTTGTCTACTTCCTGTTAGCCAGTGCCCAAAACCAGACCGCTGTTGATGCAGAACTTCAGCCCGAGTAAGGAGAACAATGATGTTACTGATTAAAGGTGGAACGGTTGTCACCCATGAGGAAAGTTTTCCGGCGGATATCTTATGCGATGAAGGTAAGATCATTCGGGTTGGAAAAAATATCTCTGAACCGAATGCCAAGGTTATTGATGCCACAGGTAAAATGATTATGCCCGGCGGTATCGACCCCCATACTCACATGCAGCTGCCTTTTATGGGAACGGTTGCGAAGGATGACTTTGCTTCAGGCACGGCTGCTGCGCTAGCCGGTGGCACAACGACGATTATTGACTTTGTTATTCCAAGCCCGCAACAGTCATTGATCGAGGCCTATAACCAATGGCGTGACTGGTCTGATAAGTCCCATTCAAACTATTCATTCCATGTGGCAATTACCTGGTGGGATGACAGTGTTGCTGAAGAGATGGCACAGCTTGTTAAAGCGCATGGTGTTAACTCGTTCAAGCATTTTATGGCGTATAAAAACGCCATTATGGCGACTGATGACATTCTGGTGGCCAGTTTCACTAAGTGCCTGGAACTGGGGGCCGTGCCTACCGTTCATGCTGAGAACGGCGAGCTTGTCTTCCATTTACAGCAGCAAATGCTGGAAAAAGGTGTAACGGGACCTGAGGCTCACCCTTTGTCCCGTCCCTCTTCCGTTGAGGGTGAAGCGGCTAACCGGGCGATCTCTATTGCTAATACGTTGGGCGCGCCAATTTATCTGGTCCATGTGTCGACTGAAGAAGCCACGGATGCCATTCGTTATGCAAAAGATCATGGCCAGACGGTATTTGGAGAGGTTTTAGCCGGACATCTGGTTGTTGACGAGAGCGTTTATCGTGATGCCAACTGGGAAAAAGCTGCAGCTCACGTTATGAGCCCTCCTTTCCGGCCCAAACATCATCAGGACGCACTCTGGAAGGGTGTTCAGGGTGGGACGCTGCAAACAACAGCCACGGATCATTGTGCATTTTGTGCTGAACAGAAGGCGATGGGTAAAGATGATTTTACTAAGATCCCTAATGGAACAGCTGGGGTTGAAGAGCGCATGATGGTGCTTTGGGAGAAAGGGGTTAATGCCGGCAAAATCACAGCCAATGAATTTGTCGCACTGACCTCTACCAACACCGCTAAGATCTTCAATCTCTATCCTCAAAAAGGGTGTATTCGTGAAGGTTCAGATGCCGATCTGGTTATTTGGGATCCCGTAAAAAGCAAGACCCTCTCAGCGCAGGAACAGTGGTCGAAAATCGAGCACAATATCTTTGAAGGGATGGATGTTCATGGTGTGCCCGTCACTACCATCTGCAACGGCAACATTGCATTTGATCAGGGCAAACTCCTTGCTGAACAGGGATCAGGTCGCTACGTAGAGCGGAAACCCTATGCACCGTTTTATGAGTCGCTTAAGAAACGACTGGATCTGAATCTGCCGGAGCCGGTTATGCGGGATTAACCCAACCCTATGATCTCCGGTCTGAAAACAAAAGCTCGTCACCCTCAGGTTACGGGCTTTTGCTTTATTTTAATGAGCCTGGATACAGGTTCCCTATTTACTCTGCCGTTCGCACAAGCCGAATCTGGGCTGTATTTTCTCGGGTAAATGAAGACGACGATCCAGATCGAAAGTCAATGAAATAGGCAGAGTCCAGACCGTAACCACTGTTTCTGATACTGGGGGTTGAAGACCAAAAAACACCATGGTAAAGCTCTAGAGCCCCAGCATTAAAGATGTCTACATTAATAGCAGTAAGATGACACTGATCTTCTACGATTGACAGTAATTCTTTAATATTGGGCAATCGCCAATCGCTATAGCCAGCGAAACCACCACTACTATTTAGTCCTGAAACATGCTGTAAGGACTCTTGCCAAGTATAACCTGCTTCACCATCGGTGCAGGTCGTCCCGTTATCCCAATCAGATCCCTCAGGACACACTTTCCACATTAGCTTGGTTTTTTTGTGGGTGACGGTGCCATTATTATGGATTTCAAAGTCTCCAGAGGGAGTCGATGCCGGAAAAATAAGTTCGCATTCGGCTTGAACCTGACTAACACTTAGTAGAGTCAATGTCAAGAGAGCAAGCGTTTTTCCATAGTTGAGCAGTTTCACTCTACACCTCCTGCTGAGCTATTGTTATCCCTGACCAGTCGTGTGTAAGCATAAGAGGTATTAGATGCATGATTAATAGACACTTGGCCCAATACAGGTTCCACAACTTTTATGGCAAATATACTGCCCGCGAGGTGTGTATCAGTCCAATAGCGAGTTCCAGCAGAAATGTGTGCCGTATTAGGGAAATAGGATTTATCCAACAGTGGAGGAATTGTTTGTCCATAGTCCAGAATAGACTGCAACTCCATGGGGGATGGAAGTCGCCAATCGTTATAACCGCATAACCCCTGCTTGTTGACACGCGCTACAAAGCTCTCCGTATTGCAGTACGTTGCAGGATTTTTAGCCTCAAAGCCGGTACAGATATCAGCATCTTCATTGATTTCCCCTCGCTCAGGCCACTTCGAGTTGTACCAAGAATGCCTGTCAAAGCGAGAGTGAATATCTGCACCCTCAGATGCTGTTGTTTTCACTTCCCACATTAACCCAGTAACATTGTCCTGAACACAGGACCAAGGCTGACTGGAATAGTCTCCACTACCACTATATTGACTACCGTCACTATTGATTCGTGTAAAACTAAATCCTGCATGACCATCCAAAGGATCATTATGGGTAACATCACGACCGTGACTGCAGTCCTGCGCTAAGATGGTCTCACCAGTACAATCCTCATTGTTACTATCAGGGAAATTGCCTCCCCAAGTAACACCAGTGTCATTCATGAATACCGGATTTTCGCCTAATGCCTGTGGTATAGCTTTGACCTCATTACTTGGGACACTTTCTTCCCCATTTACTAATGCTACGAGTGTCAGATAATAGGTCGAATTGTTATTCAGAGCATGTAATATCTGACGGTTACCACTTAGACCCGTTAACATAGTTCCCCCGCTGTATGCCGAATAGTTGTCGACATCAGAGGGATTTCCCATAGTCTCCTTTGCATAATATAGGTTGTAGCTTTCTGCATTCGTAACGCTATTCCAAGTAAGAGTTATCGTTGAGTCACCGGGAGAAGCCTGAAGCACAGGAGCATCACCCTCGCCGATCACAACACTTTCTTCGTGGACCGTTACGGCACCAGATTCAGTCGTAACCGCCAGCCTGATATCATAACTACCGGATTTAGCGTACTCATGCTGAAATTTTGGCTCAGCAGAAACAGATACAATGTCACTGTCTCCCCATCTCCATGTATAGCTTTTAATAGGGTCTTCGGGGGACGCTAAAATTTGTGATGCATCAAATGTTGCGGCAAACGAGTTACCATCGCCAGGAACTTCTGACATCTTGAACCCAACCTGCTGAAGTTCAGGTACAAGGAGAATATTGTGCACGATATTGTTTGTACTCAAGCCAGAGACAATGACCTGAAGAGTTTCTTTTCCTCCCTTATACTCATAGTCCAGAGAGTTTATCGGGTTGGTGCTTGTTGTGAATTGTTGGATTTTTAACCACTCAGGCAACTCATTGGGGTTATAGGGCGTACTGTTTTCCCTACTGCCGTCGTACCAATCTCCACCCGTTGATGGAAACTGTAGTCCCAGCAGGTCGAAATCGGAAACACCTGTTCCACACTGCTTAGCCGGTATCAACCAATTCGTGCCGGCTGTGTCATAAAAGGCATAATCAATATTTCCCATCAGCTTTCTGGCGCATAGGTAGGTGTGCGAGTAACTCTCCGGAGATGTCGTCAGTACATCGTAAACCGTTGTAGGGACAACGCTGGGGTTTAGCTCCCAGGGCGCCCGGCTTGGATCAAACTGCAACGACCTGCGCAAACCTGTTTGTATACGAATCTTGTCTCCAGCAGAAAGGCTTAACGCAACCTCATTCTCCTTATGATTAACGCCTCCAATAAACTTTTCTTCGCCAGTTGCGGTGTCGATCTTAGCAACAGCCACTAACGTTTCCATAGGGCCATATGGGCTGAACTGGCCATTGATGAACGATGTTTGAAGACGACTCGGTGCCAACACGATATCCCACACCAAGGGCAACAAGCGATTTCCAATAGCCGATCCGGCAGACACGGCCTTCATGTAAGACCCTGATTTTTTGAATGTTTTTCTAATTTTGACAAAAGAGGCGTGACGACCATCCAGCTTTGTATACTGTTGCCAGGCTTTTTTCACCACTGTCTCTGTGGTGTCCAGTGTAAAGACTTCATCAGCCACGGCTGCGCCAACTTCCCAAAGAAAAGGAACGATAAATTCAGGTTCTTCACGGATTTTTCGCATGACTTCCGGAGCATTAAAAGCCATGTTTGACAATAGAAGGAGCGCCCTACCATTTCTCAGGGAGTCAATTTCTTCCTGTTTAGCTTTAATCTCAGATGCAGGAGCTTTATCTCGTTCCAGTTGTTTAAGTTGGCGCTGAAATTCCGTTCTGAACAGAATAAGAGTTTTTTCCATCGGCTGGATAAAATAGAGAGCAATAAGCTCTGCCTGTTCACGACCAGTAGTTGCATCGCGATACTGAACCGCAAATTCATTAGCTGCGAGATCCAAAACGGTATCAACGGATGTATTGCTCAAATCAACCGGTAGATCTTTTAGCAGACGTTTATACTGATTGGCGATAGTCCCCTTTATTTTTTGTTGCTGGCCCGCAGTAATTTCTTTCGTAATCCCTGCCACAACTTTCAGTTGGTTCAGAGACTCATTGAAAATCAAGTGATATTGCCTAAAATCGGCCAACCCAGGGTATGCGCTCAGATCCTGGTCCAGCTCATTCAGGAAAAGATCAGCGATGTCGAGCCAGGTCTGTGATACATCAGAAAGTAAGCCAAGCTTGGCTATTTCATCCTGGAAATTTGCAATTTTTTCTGCCCATGGCTTAAGTTTTGAGACTAATTCCCCTGCTTCACTTAAACCCGCTGTGTCAAGGTCGTGCACCACACTGATACTCGTTTTCGTTAACGTCAACGCGTTGAGAGCAAAGAGGATAATAGTATCGACCACTTCAGTTTTGCTTAGACGTCCTGAACTGATCCTATAGGACATATCAACAAGACTTGCCCCTTGAAATACCAGATCAGCATTGCGCCAATCACTAACGGCACTATTTAGATCAATTTCAGTTTCTTCAGGCGCTTTTGCAGGATAGCTTAGGTTGGTCTTAGGAATTATGCCGTCAAAATCAATATCAACGATATCAAAGTCAATCGCTTTATCACTGGGCTTAATAAAGCGCATTCCACCAAGTTTCCCGGTGACAGGATCAACAACCCGCATTATATAGTTGGTCAGATAACGATTAGAAACTGTAAGCTTTCCAGTATCGGTACTATCCAGATAAAGTCGATCGCTCAAAGTAACAGATGAGTCAGCAAGAGCTGGCGGTAAATTAGAAATAAGCAACAAAGTACTTAAAGCCAAAGCCTTATTTAATCGTTTCATTAGTTCTGGCCTCCGCCCGAGGACATCGTAAGGCCATCCAAGCTCAAGGTAGATGCAACCTCATCAGCGGTAATAGTGGCCAAAAAGCTACAATTAGGATTCATCGGGCAAGGACTTTTATCGTCGATTTCCGCCTGTAATTTTTCAACAAGAGTTACAAACTGAGGATGAGACCGGATCCGACTTTGCAACGCATTCAAATCATCAAATTCAACGCCAAAAAATCGCTCATGACGAAGAACAAACACTGTTGCAGTACTAGTGAGGTCAATTTGAACTGAACTATCTCCCCTATGTCGGATTCCTACAGCCATTGGCTCACCAAATTCTGAAGAGAGCAGCACCAGTTCACTTTCTTCAGGAGCTTTATTGGTGAGGGTCCCTTCAGCAATCGAGGCATTCGTCTGGCCGCTCTCGGAAATGACAAAATACTCTTGGTCATCGGGCAACTGACTGAGAAGCTTATGAGAAATATTTACATTGATCCTTTGTTCTGTTGAATCCTGTTTGTCATCAGTTTCTGCTGATCCGCCTCCACCGCAGCCGGTAAGAAATAAACTACAGATTGCTAGATAAGAAAACGGACGAGATAATACAGAAAAACACATATGGCACTCCTTGCTAACGCAGTTTACCAATAAGCCTGCGCATCCTTATGGTAAGAATCGAAGACACCGCCTAGCCCTAATTAAGAAAAAACTAAACTCTATAATACTGAATAACGGTTAACTCGCTAAAAGGCGTTAAAGACATCAGCATTGTAACTAATTGTAATGACTGATTGTATTTTTTGGAAGCACAGGCAAATAAATGTTAATGTTTTTTATAATTTCATTCGCATAAATAAATATAAAACCCACCTTGTTGTGTAGCACATCCAATGAATTGATATGTCGCCGGTCTGAAAACAAAAGCCCGCCACCCTCAGGTTACGGGCTTTTAATTGGGTAAGCAGAGAAATAACCCTGTTCGTAAAAATTCCAGCATGCCTCCCCATCTGATCCTGCTTGCGCTGAAATGAAATCTCTCATCAGTTAATCATTTCCCCTGAAAGCAACACTTACCAGTGGTAGTGCTGCCAACGATGGTCTGCGGCCTGGATCAGTAACGGGCATGGATTAATCAGGTGTGCATAGTCAGCGTACAAACATAAGGGCAGGTCATTGATCGAGTCGGTATAGAAGTGAATCTCCAGCTGCTGTCTGTCGATACCTTGTTGTGCGAGCCATTGCTCAAGCCGTTTGACCTTGCCTTCCCGATAACTGGCGATACCTTCAATTTGTGATGTGATTCTTCCTGCGTCTTCTTTCAGGTTGATGCCTAAAGCTTCAGGAATACCTAATGCACGGGCAACCGGCTCGATAAGAAAACTGGCACTGGCCGAGATCACCAGCATTCTGCTCTTCTGCTGTTTCAGCGTTTCAATCAGAGCCTGTGCTTCAGGATAAACCCGAGGCAGTATTTGCTCTGTGACACAGGCCTCCACCCAAAGGGATAGCTGTTCAAGACTGACCGATTGTAACGGCTGCAGAGTGGCCGAGAGATAGGCCTCCATACTCATTTTGCCCTCGCTGTAGAGGGCCATTAACTCACGATCGCGCTGCAGAAACCCCGGCTCGGTGACAATCCCCTGCTCCACCAGATACTCATTCCAGATCATGGAGCAGTCACCTTCGATCAGGGTGTCATCCATATCAAAGACGTACAGTGTCTGAGTCATACTTAAGCTCCCACCAGCTGAAACTCATGGCGATCAAACAGAAGTTCAACCGGCCTACCGGCTGGTATCAGATGCTCTGCTGAGCGGTTTAGTGCATCCAGAGTAACTTCCTGCTGACCGATCTGGGCCTTGTACCGAATCACGTTTCCCAACAGCTGGTGGTCTTTAATGATGGCGTTTGCTGGTTCCGTCATCTGTTCCGGGTACTGGCGTCCCGGCTCTTTGATATAGATCGCTTCCGGGCGGATCGCGATCGGCTGTTCACTGTTCAGGCCAAACAGGTCAAGAACTGTATATTTATCCAGTATATTGTAATGTCCCATAAAACCCGCCACAAAAGCATTAGCGGGTTGGGTGTAAATAGTCTCCGGCGTGCCACTTTGCACAATCTGGCCACCATTCATCAGGAAAATACGGTCTGACATCAGCATCGCCTCCTCCTGATCATGAGTGACAAAGATAGTGGTCAGATTGAGCTCTTTCTGAATCTCCCGGATCTGAATTCGCAAATTTTTACGGATTTTTGCATCCAGCGCAGATAAGGGCTCATCAAGCAACAAAATACGGGGTTGAACGACCAAAGCACGTGCCAGAGCCACTCGTTGACACTGCCCCCCGGATAATTGATGGGGATAACAGCTTTCCTTACCCTTTAGCTCGACCAGATCGATAATACGGGCAATTTTCTTTCGGGCGTCTTCTTTAGGAACGGCCTTCATTTTCAATCCAAAGGCGATATTTTCTTCCACGTTCATATTGGGAAACAGCGCATAAGACTGAAACACCATACCGATTTCCCGTTTTTGTGGTGCCAGATGGGTGATCTCCTGACCGGCAACGGCTAATGAGCCGCTATCAACAGAGTTGAGCCCTGCTATACTGCGCAGCAGGGTTGATTTGCCACAGCCGCTGGGGCCCAGCAGGGTAATGAACTCGCCCTGCTCAATGGTGAAAGCAATATCGGTAAAAACCTGATTCTGACCAAATGCCTTGCTCAGGCCGGTGACGTTGACATAACTCATAATGCATTACTCTTGCTGATTCGACTGCCCAACCAGGTACAGATAAAAATAAAAAAGAAATAGGTCATCACCAGTGCCGAGGTGAAATGACCGCTGGTCTGGCGCATGTTGTAGAGGTAAACCTGCAGGGTTTCATAACGGGTACCCACCAGAATATTGGCGAAGACAAACTCCCCCAGCAGGAAGGAAAATGATAGAAACATCGATGCCAACACACCTTTTTTCAGGTTTGGCAGGATGATGTAGAAAAAGGCTTTTGGTGTAGATGCGCCCAGCAGATGGGCCGCATCCACCAGATCCCGCAGATTGATCGCCAAAAAGCTGTTCGCAATCGCCCGGTAAATAAAGGGCAGCGCGATGGTGAAATAGGTGCCAATCAGAATCCAGGGTGTCCCCAACATCGGGAAAGGGGCATCGGCGTAGAACTGCAGTAAGCCAACGGAAGACACTACCGGCGGCACGGCAAAGGGCAACAGAATCAGAAGATTCATCAGCTTGTCGTAACCGGGATAGTAGTAAAACACCACAAAGGCCAGCGGAATCACCAGCACCAGCGCTAACAGCAGCGCGGTAACACAGACAAGCAGTGACCGGCCAAAGGCTTCCAGAAAACGTATATCGGAAAACAGTTGGCTATACCATTTCAGTGTGAAGCCGTCAGGAAGTATGGTCGCGCCCCACTGGCTGGCGAAGGAGTAAACCAGGGTTGCTGCTATCGGTAATGCCAGCAGAGCAACAAGACTATAAACCACTGTTTTATGATACAAGAGATTAACGTTTTGCATGATAGCTCCTGCCGATAAGCCATTGATTGATCGCGGTAATCACGCCCAGCAGCGTAATCAGTACTACGGATATAGCAGCCGCCAGATTCGGCTCAAGAAACAGGTCCCCCGATACCAGGCTTGCGATACGTACCGTGACCACATTGAAGTTACCCGCAGTTAGGGCATAAACACTGGCGTAAGCACCGATCGCATTGGCAAACAAGATAATAAAAGTGCCCAGTAACGCCGGTGACAACACCGGAAGACCTACCCGCCACCAATAAACCCGCTGCGATGCGCCTAACAGAGCAGCAGCTTCCTGCCATTCATGCTTTAGCGCATCAAACGCCGGGTACAGTAACAATGCACCCAGTGGGATCTGAAAATAGATATAAAGCGCCAGAAGGCCACTACTGCCATAGAGGTTAAAATCATCAATAACGCCCCACTGTTTCAGTAACAGCGTTACCGCACCGTTGGTACCCAGAATAATGATGAAGGCAAAAGCCAGAGGGACACCGGCAAAGTTACTGCTCATATTGGTAAAAGCAACAATCATATCCCTTAGACGACTATTGAGATGGCGTAAAGAAGCCACGAGCAAAGCGGCAAGTAATAAGCCGACTAAGCTTGACCAGAAAGCCAACCAAAGGCTGTTGCGGAAACCCTGTTGAATAAAGGCAGAATCCAGAATTTCTGTGTAGTGTTCCAGTGACCAGGAACCATCATACTGAAAGCTATTGATTGCGACCCAAACCAAAGGTGTCAGCTGAAACAGATAGAAAAACACCACAAAAGGGATCACTACAGCAATCGCCTTAACCTTGCCCTGCCCTAAAAAACGTCTGACCTTGTGCATGGCAGCTTTAGCCCCTGAATTAGCGGTGGTGTCACTAGACGGTTGACTCTGGGCCTGTACCGGATAACTCATCGCAAAAACTCCGCTGGATAGGGTTTGTCGTGCGGTATTCCCAATAACTGACAGACCAACCCGCAGATCTGGGCCTGCTGTATCCCTGCCGGAGCATGGCTAAAGCGCTGACCGATGGTAAACAGCGGCACCTCCCGCTCTTCCGGCAGAGTTCCGCCATGAGACAGGTCGTTATTCATACCGTGATCACTGGTAATCAGAATCTGATAGCCTTCACGTATCCAATCCGGCAGGTACTCCGACAAGATGATATCGGCCCGGCGGGCACTGTTACGGTACTGGCGGGAATCAAGTCCAAACTTATGCCCCGCATCATCGATATTCATTGGGTGAACCAGAAGAAAGTCCGGGTTATGGCGATTCAGCAGTGCATCTGCATCCTGAAACAAAGCCTCATCCGGATAATGATCCCACTGATAAAACATACCAAATTGGATATTGAGAGATTCATCCGCCGTTACCCGATCACGACGTGGCTGGTAAGGCGCACGGTTATAAAGCTCGCTCACCCAGTGATAAGCGGCGGCGGCTGTGGTTAAGCCCGCCTTTCTGGCGAGACTGAATACAGAGTCTTCCTTAGACCGACGGCAGACCTGATTGTGTGTAATGCCACTGTTGACCGGTTTCACACCTGTCAGAATGCACTCATAAAGCGGGCGGGACAGAGATGGAAGTTCACTCTGTAAGGTATAAACGGAGGCTTGCTGATCTTCGACCAGGCCATTGACATAGCCCATGCACGTTCGGGCTATGTCACTGTTAAGGCCGTCGAGAACAACAAGGATAACCTTATTGCTCATACTGACCTCTTACTGCTGGTGAATCAGAACGCTTTCCTGCCATTGGCGCGGCAGTTTACGTGCGGATTTTTCCCAGGCCTTAAAGTCTGTGATCGGCTGAACGTTGGAGTACTGACTGTTCGGCAGTAATTTAGCCTGTACTTCAGCTGGCATCTTAATGCTGGTGCGGATGGGACGCGCATAACCGTTTGCCAGATTGATCTGGCCCTGATCGCTGAAAATATATTCACGAGCCAGCTTGGCGGCATTCGGATTCTTGGCAAACTTATTGATAATAGTGGTGTAACCGGAAATTACCGAGCCATCCTGAGGGATCGATACCGTAAAGCGATCACGATCAATCTTGTCGCGGTAATTCAGCGCATTAAAGTCCCACAGAATAGCTACTTCTACTTCTCCTTTTTCCAGGTTAGCGATGCTGGGGTTATTGAACGAGAGGCGGTTCTGCTTAGCCAGTTTGGCGTAATACTCAATTGCAGGCTTTAAGTTGCTCTCGTCACCGCCATTGGCAAATGCTGCCGCTAACACTGCATTATTGGCCTGTGACGCTACGCCGACATCACCGACAGTGACCTTGTAATCACCTTTCAGAAGGTCAGCCCAGGATTTTGGCGCATTCTTTACCAGATTGTTATTGGAGATAAAGGCGATAGAACCGGTATAAGCCAGCGCCCAATGACCGTTTTTATCTTTAGCCCAATCTGGGATTTCATTCCAGGTTGATGGCTTATAAGGCTGAGTCACACCTTTGCGAACCGCCACACGGGCAAAGGCAAAACCGACATCACCGATATCTGCTGTGGCGTTTTTGCGCTCAGCTTCAAACTTGGCAATCTCCTGAGCCGAGCTCATATCCGTATCCTGATGCTCCAGAGCATACTTTGTTTTCAGATCCCGCCAGGTATCTTTCCAGTTGGCCCAGCTATCCGGCATACCCACACTGTAAACAGCGCCTTCTTTCTTGGCAGCACTGATAAGTGCACTCAGATCCGTTTTCTCAGAAGCGATCGCATTTAAAGACAGAGCGGCCGCAAGAGCACAAGAAGCCGCTTTTAATATCAGTTTCATTATCAACATCCTTTCTGGACTAGGTCAGTTTTGATGATTCGATGCTAGATCAGCTTTGTGACAGTAAGATTAAGGCTGTATGACGCTTTTTAGTCGCTAAAAGTGATTAATTAACCACAATATTTAAAAAGAAATAATATAGTGATAGCATTTCGACGCTTATTTATTGGACTAGTTCAGAGGTTGTGCTGAGACGATTATGAAAACGCAGCTCAGAAGCATTAAAGGGATACTTAAAGAACAGATCGCCGGTGGTATTTATACCTGCCAACAGAAGCTCCCTTCCGAACGGGAGTTAAGCGAGTTATTTCAGACGACGCGTATCACAATGAAAGATGCATTGATCGCTCTGGAAACAGAAGGACTTATCTATCGGGAAGAGCGTCGGGGTTGGTTTGTCTCTCCACCCCGGCTTCGCTATAACCCTCTGTCCCGCAGTCACTTTCACCGGATGGTGGAAGAACAGCAACGCCAGGCAGCAACCCGGGTACTGAAGATTGAAACGGAGCTGGCCAGCAGCGACATTAGTAAAGTACTTGAGCTGAAGAGTATTCAACCGGTACATCGGATTCAGCGGGTGCGCTCGATTGATAATCGGGTAGTTTTATTTGTCGAGAACTGCCTGATTGCCGCCCTGTTTCCGGATCTGTTGACTCATGACCTGTCTCAGTCGCTGACAGCGCTTTATGACAAACGGTATGGCTATCAGACGGCACGATCCCGTTTCGATGTGATTCCAACTGCCGCACCGGAGCATGTGGCCAAAGCCCTGAATCTGGCAGAGGGACAACAGATCCTGAAAATCTGTCGGGTTAACTACAATCAGGATGGCATCTTGATGGATTGCGAATTCGAATACTGGCGACCGGATGCAGTAATGATCCAGATTGATAGCTGACCCCTGCTTTTTCAGCACCTTTTATATCGCCTGCCACACTTATTATCGACCACAAAGCGCTTGCCCCTGCAAAAATGTATTTTTGTCAGATTTGATATCCGTTTTTTACGGTATAGTGGGCAAGTCCAGATTTGTTAAGTTTTGCATCCGGCTGCAACCGTATCCATGGTTATGATGCTGGATTGTGAAATGACGAAACATGAAATCATTACTTGATGCCAATAGCTCTATTGATAAGGAGTTCAGACAATGAGCACAATGATTCGGACCGATGTAAGCATAGGATTGCTGCAGGAGTTTAAGACACTGTTAGGTATTACAACAGTTTGCGATGCTGATACAGGTATCTATCAGCTTGATTTTAAAAGCAAAAATACTGAAATGATCCTGCTTGATTGCATTAGTAACAGCTGGGGTTTGATTGCCATTTTTGATGGTGACAATAATAATATTTTCCTGACCCATGCCTCTGCTGAAATCACGGATTTTTACTCAAGGTTATTAGCTTAGCTTTCGCGCCTGCAGCGATACAATCAACGACCCGCCCTTTGGCGGGTTTGTTATTTGTACTTACCGAATATGTGCAAACGAATCCGCGAACGCCTCAGCGAATGGGCGATTAGCCTGCGTCGCCATTGTAACACCCACTCTGGATGAGTTGATCAACACTCCCACCTGCGATTCCCAGCCTTGTTCAGAGACTGGCGGAAAGGCTTAAGCCTGAAACACGACTAAGTTTTGCCAAAACTTTGCCAATTTTTTGCCAAAAAAAAACAGCCACCCGAGCAATGCTCATAAGTGACTGTTTTTCTTAGGTACCTGGTAGACATGACTGGATTCGAACCAGCGACCCCTACCATGTCAATGTTGGTGGGTGTGAAAAATCAAAACCTTTAAGAATATACCTCATTGATTCATAGGGAAATTTTTCTCAGATGCTTGCTCAAGAAGTAAATTGTCTGACAATTGGGACCATTTTTTTGGTCACATAAGTGCTGAATTTCCCGGTTCAGATTTTGACCACTATTTTTTATTTAATCCATCAAATATAAAAAAAGCCACAGCAATGGCTGTGGCTAAACCACCTAAGGTGGAACACCGTAGACTCAATTAAATCTACAGTGTTATCCCCTAGCGATGGGTGTTGATGGTTTCTGTCGATCTGGTATGTGCTTTCACATCTTTCTTGCTCAGCCAGGTCTCCTTGTAATCAAGGTTTTCATACAGGGATAACGGATCTGATAATGAGGCAAAGGTGTTCCCTAAGGGGCGATAAAACCGCTCTGGCCGGGAGTCACAACCTCATAGGCTTTAACTTTGTTTTTGCAGGAGAAGGCAACCAGATTGTTCTCGGTACCGCGATTTATTGCGATATGAGGTTGCACGGCTTCTTTTTAACTGGTTTCTACATCTAGATACCTAGCATGCTCAATCAACTCATCCATAAAACACAAGCCGGCATCACTCAATACCAACTTGCCACCGACGTTATGTGCCAACCCTTTTGCCACCAATGAATTATCGACATTATTTTCCAGTGGTGGCTTCAGCCCGCACCCTTTCAACACCACTTTTATTGCTGGATCCTCAGCGATATCTCTCAGATGATCATAAGGCAGGCCAATGTTTCGCTCTCGGATAACGGTTGGATTGATACCTTTTAACGTCATCCCCCGATTAATACAGTCCAGCAAGACCATTGCCTGCATCGCGTTGTCATCATACGTTTTTAGGCCGTATTCCCGGATAAAATAAGAGCACCCCATGGGCTTTAGTTCGTATCCAATCGCTCGATAGACTTTCTCATATTCACCAAAGTTACCGATGATTTCCTGATAAAATGGGTTGTCTTCAAACTCATTTGTTTTTGTATTGTACTCACTCTGATTAATCATCTTGCCCGACATGAGCAGGCGAAAGATTTCTGGACTCCACTGGGCATGCATCTGGTTAAAGTCCGCCATCTGCACCCGCATCAGATAAAGTACACCACCTTTGTGAGTTGCAAAAGCGGCTGCCCCTTGTGTTGTGGTCAACTTTTCCGGGAAGGTGCGTATGGTATAGGCAGGGTTCTGTACACCAAACTCTTCACCCATCACACGAAAATCATCACCACTGAGCATAAAGCGGTTCTCGTTGCGAAAGCATAAAGCCACCTTTTCAAATGTACGCGCTTTAAAGTGCTCGGCTGTTTGTAGAAACACTCGGAATACATCCATCGGCTGCGCCTGATCCTTGAGATCCTGAACGCAGAACTGCAAGGTTTCCCCCGACTGTTCAGCGTGAAGCTGACCGGGGCATTACGAGGATCGCTCTGTTGAATCTGTTTACGATCTGCGCTCAGATTTTTTGCTGAAGCACCTGAACTCAGCAACGCGATTACCAACGTAAAAGCTAGTCTGATACAAAAATTGTGCATCATAGGGCTCCTTAAAACGCTTCTGCGTCAGCGGCAGAATCCTGCTTATTAATCGCTTCTTTTGCCTGATAAAACCCTGGGCTTTCGTAGGAGATAGAAAGATAGCCCGTACCTCGTGACACCCCTTCCAACTGCACGGCAATATAGCCTTGATTGATCTTAAAAGAGCAAAGTAAAAGCCGCAGCCGTCGTATTTCAGGCATTGGTAGAACTCGTCAGCATCTTTGTAGAGTTTGAGGCCGGATCGTTCCGAGGCGGACTCTGGTGCACCATATTTCCGGGTCAGTAGAGCTTTAATATTTTCGTACTCCGCCTTGCCCTCACTGCCGTACAGATCTGATGAGAACTTTTTGGAGTGTGCAGCTACCTTAACCAGACTGCCCCGGTAGGTCAGCGCAATATAGTCATCGGCCTTGGACCAGGCTTTTGGTGTCGAAACCGACGTAAAAACATTGAAATCATCGGAGGGGCCTGTCTTACTGAAGTCGGCCTTAATCAGTGCAGCTTCTGACATGCCCCAGGTCAGACCAAAAGGCTCAGGGAAGGATTTGGACTCGGCCAATGCCAGAGAAGACAGAGAGAAAAGAAACAGCAGAGAGATCAGTTTTTTCATGGATACCATCCTGGAATAAGTGAAAGTCAGCGACCATTAGTCGCGCTCCCTTACTAATTGCAGGTGGCGTGCCATTTCTTTGATTCCATAAAAATCAATAGGTTATGACAAAAAAACAAACTGAGAAACTCTTTTGTTTGATAACTTTTTATGCACAAAGGTAAAATTTTTTACCCTTGTTTTTTGCAGATAGTAGTTAACATGATAGTTAAGGCGCTTCCACGCCTTAACTGAATTTTCCGGCTGGTTATTCCGAGGGCAACAGTCGTCAGGGAGCCAAAGCTTCCAGTTGCTGTAGCCAAACATTAAAAAGATGACACTCCTGCCGCATCTGAACAAGTCCTACCTCCAGTGCTGCCAGTGTACCCAGCAAAGGCTTTTCATAACCAAATACCAGCTTTTCAATACGCTTGCTGGGAGCGGTTTGCGGGCTGTTATTGATATGTTCCGGCGATTCAAAAGTATCAAGAATAGCTTTTAACGATGACGTCAGTTCCAGCTGATCCATTCCTCTTGCCATTTTTTCCGGATCACTGAAAAGCAGGGCTTCAAACTCATACATCTGTACATAGGGAATAAAGCGCCGCATGGCATCACTACCCAACTTGGTGGTTAGCTGCTCCAGCAATGCCCGGTTCAGTGTCATGGCTTTATCTTCAATACGGGTAAGACTAGCCGCCTCTCTTTTACCGGGAAAAGATTCCGGCAAACCATAAAAATCAAAAAAGGTGGTGCAATAACAGTTTTTGTCTGCCAGAAGGCGTTTTTCAACATCCGGGTAGAGACGATCAAACTTAAAATTGCCGCCTTTATGCCCCGGGCGACCGATCAGGCCTGGCTTCAGGTAGATCCCTTTGCAAGCAAAAGGCTCAACCAGCAGCTCATTAACAAAGGCTTCTTCTGTTTGTCCCTCGCAGATGACATGCACAAAAACAGGGGGCTTTGCACTCATCGTGACGGCCTCCCGCCCAACAGATTTTTCTGCCAAAGCTCACCAACCGAGTAATCTTCCAGCCAGCTGGCAAACTGATCCGTATCCAGGCGGTTAAATGTTGAAACACCCTGCTCACGTTCAACCACAATCAGGTCGTCCAGTTCAAACTCATTGAGCAGTGGCACCGACTGCGTAGAGACGATCACCTGCATACGTTTTGATGCCGCCCGCAGTAAAGCACCTAACAAAGTGATTGCATAAGGGTGCAAACCCAGCTCAGGCTCGTCAATGATGATGGTAGAGGGTGGCTCTGGTTGCAGTAACGCGGTGACCAGACAGATAAAACGGATCGAACCATCAGAAAGCTGACTGGGCCAGA
Source organism: Oceanospirillum sp. (assembly GCF_982874595.1). Lineage (NCBI taxonomy): Bacteria > Pseudomonadati > Pseudomonadota > Gammaproteobacteria > Oceanospirillales > Oceanospirillaceae > Oceanospirillum > Oceanospirillum sp. Next base: position 44,100 of record NZ_CEYNZH010000017.1, read on the forward strand.
ACGGGTAATCACTATCAGCCTGTTTCCACAGCAGTCGGATCTGCTCCTCTCCGGATGAAAGCGGTACCGGCTTTAAAACAAAATCATCAAAAAAGGGCACCGCCAAACGGACCGTTTTACGGATCTGGCTATACACCTCAGGATTTTGCTGTTGCAGCTTAAACAGATAAGCGGCCAAATTCGCTGCATCAGAGCGCAGATACTCATTATCGTGCACCGCCCCCTGACGTTTTACTGCCGCAGTGTCGCTGGTATCGTGAAAGTGAAATACTTTCCAACCGGCAATGGCGTTATAACAAAAGGTGGCAATGTTCTGGGAAATCCCCCCTTGCATCACCTTTTTTAATTTTGACTCATTATGACCTGCGCCTAGGTCGGGGCGGGTTACTCCATAGTAGGGCCCTTTGAAATACAGTTTTTCCTCGATAAAGGTAAAACTGTCTTCCACTGTGGGTTCAAGTACCGCCTGGTACCCGTTATTACCAAAGCGGATAACTGTTTTAAGCTGCTCAGTTTCTTTTACCCCCATACAGAGCACACGATCAGCCCCGCCCTGCTTAGACGTCCAAACTTGTAAACGCTCTTCCGCTAACTCATGCAGCATACGAAAATAACTGACAAAGTTACTTTTACCGGCACCATTAGCCCCGATCAGCACATTAAGATCATTCAGTTTCAGCTGATCTAACTGCCGGATCGACTTAAAACCGTAAATGCTAAGGGTATCAACCTTGCTCATTATTCTCTCGCTCTCGCTTTTACTCGCCCTGAACCGTTCACCGGCAAATACCGCTGGTCTTCATCCCGCTATGCTGCGGCAGATGCATAGTATCTGTTCCAGCTTTCAACATATCAGGCAATTGTACCACTGATGCTGGGCAGATCGGGCAAGTGCCAAAGTGCCAAAGTGCCAAAGTGCCAAAGTGCCAAAGTGCCAAAGTGCCAAAGTGCC
>NZ_CEYNZH010000017.1:45151-61646 GCF_982874595.1 Oceanospirillum sp.
ATTATCCAATATCAGATATCTACTCAGGTTTTAAAGTTCACCGGCAAGGGCTTATTGCAGGGTCAGTCAATTTGCCAAAGCGCTTTCAGGCGCTTAACGGTATGCTCCCACTTAGGGGTTCTCGGGCGGGCGATGGAGTTCTGATTACCAAACAGGCCTACTTCGTTGACAGCCTGATCTGCAGAAACCTTGTACAGCCATTTTACCGGAACAAAGTATTCGGCTTTATCTTCACCCTGCTCTGCTGCCAGGTTGTAATCACCCTTCAGGCTTAATTGCGGGGTTATAAACTCATCAGCGATCACCGCATGGCCGGTGACCTCGGCCACACCGACATAGCCCGTGGCAGGAATATTGACCCAAACCCGATCACCGGGCTTTAGCCCAAACAGGGTTTTGCTGTACCAGCGGCCACCGCCTGCTGAGATAAAGTTGTATTCCGCTGCATCCTGCCAGTTACGGCTGCCGGGGCCTGCACCAAAGCTGGCGTAGAACTCACCATTCCACTGGCCTTTCTGGCGGGTGTTGATGGCGTGTTCTTCGGTTTCTACCGGGTCGATCATCCAGGAGCGGCTCAGGTATTGCTGGCCTCCATCCTGAAATACCGAGAAAAAGACCGCATTGATGGCAATACTGGCCTTATCGTTGAGATAGTTGATGATGCGCTCGGTACTGGCATCCAACTCTGCCGCGACAATCACGATCTGATGGGAACTGTTCAGCTCCTCCTCCACCGGGCGGTTACCAAACTTATCGGCAAAAGCCTGATCGAATTGCGGAGTCAGGCTGTGTTTGGCGGCAAAATCAACGTAAATCTGTACCAACTGGTCAGAGGTCAGGTTTTCCACCCAGCTGGCATAATCGATCGCCTGTGCCACCACATCACGCGGTGTTTTATCCTTTTTCAGCTCGATAATAATCACAGAGCCGGTGGCATCCATCGCCAGCAGGTCGATGATTTTACCGAAATCGGTATACACCTGACGCCCGATCAGCAGCCAGCCGGGGTTCAGAATGGCAATATCCTTGGTGATCTGCTCTTCCAGCAAGGCTTCACTGTTCAGACGCACCGGCGCCAGCGGTTGCGGGGTGTCGCCTATTTTCCAGATACCGTGTTCAACGGCCATAAAACATCCTTTTCTATGGGTTTAATTTGCTGGGTAGAACACCTGTCCATGCTGATGAATATGCTCAAGCAACGCCTCATTCACCAGATGCTCTACAGCGACCAGATCAACCATATAGGGAGTATTCAGATCATCCAGCTGCTGGGCGACCCGGTTCAGGTCAAGGCTCTGTCCGGGCTTCAGAAACACAGCCAGATCAATATCAGAACCTGCTCGATAGCGTCCCGTTGCCCGTGAGCCAAAAATCACCACCTTTTCCAACTGCGGATACTGAGCAAAGACGGCGTTAAAACGCTGGATCAGTTCAGAACTCAGTCCGTACATAGCGCCACCAGCGTCTGAGACAGCTGCTTAAAGCAGCGGGCGTACTGCTCACGAATCTTGGTAAACTCTGTCAGCAGCACAGCTTCATCATAAGCGTGAACCGTCCGGTTACGGCTTTCGATCATATCCATCCAGAGCTGCCCCTCTTCCAGCAACCCAAGATTAAATGCCAACCGAACCGCAGTACGGGAACCGGTAATGTTTTGGTGGCCTTCGTATTCCAGATAATCTTTCAGGGTTTTCCAAGCGAGTTCATGGGTAAACTCGAAACGCTGCAAAACCCCCTCTTTAACGATATTAGGCGCTGATTCATCGTAATCAGTCACGGCCTGAGCCAATTGATTCAGGGCTTTCTGGTAGTTCTGAAACCGCTGTTGCCAGCGGGGAGTTTGGGTTTCAGTCATTGGGCTACCGTTTCTATATACTTGATTAAATTGTTAAGCCGTTTTTGACTCTGAATCCTTAGACCTTTTCGGATGATCTAAATCTAAGCCTGTCATCTTCGATTCCGGCTTATACCTTTCTTTCCTCGGCCACCTAAAACAGTGATGGTATAGGGATCTGTCGTGGAGGAAGTAAAATTCTCTTTTAACCACTCGATATCATCAATTTTCATACCCTTGGTGCCTACTTCAACGGTTTTGACACCACTATTGAACAGCGCCAGATGCATATCGTTGATGTCATCCTCGGATGGTCGACCTCCTGACATTTTCAGCCTTAACCGCTGTAGGATCGGAAAGCTGTGTAGGCCCTGACTGTCGTTGAAAGCATCTGTATCCAGTGTGATACCCAGCGTATGTTCGCTAAATGGAAAACCCTCACGGATTGGCCAACTAAGCCCACTGTCGTACAGGTCAAACTTGATATCAGGGTTTGCTGTCACCAAAATTTCCAGAATCTCATTATTTGACTTGGGAATAGATGACTTCCTGTCGTTAACACTTTCAATTGGTTGAGATTTAAACGTAATCGTATCTAAAGTGGCGGCTAAAGCCGCCAGTTGTTCATCCGTAAATCCGTCCATAAAGAATCCTTTTTAATTTGACTTAAAGCTCACCAGCAAAGGCTTTTTGGCTGAGAGAACTAAAGCACTCATTGTTACCTAGTTCTGAAATATTATTCTTCATATTTAGCCGCTCATAGCGATGATAAAGATTTGTAAATCTCTTTTGCAGTTCAAATGGGGGTACAGGTATTTTCAATTCTTTTAGTTTCTCTGCTGTTAAGTGAGAGAATGTTACTTCTGATACAGAATCAGACAATCCACCAAGCCTAGACATCCAAAAGAAATACTCCTGAATATATTCTGATGTAAGCACTGTTTTATTGGGCCGCACCCTGTGCAAGGCTTTTTGAAAGTAGCAGTCTTCAAGGTTATCCCGCCAAATAGCGCAACGCCCTACATCGCCACCTTCACAGACCAGAAGATCACCATTTTGTAACTTGAACTTCTCTATCTCTTTGTCACTAAAGTCCATTTCAAACATATCTTTCAAATCAAGCTGTCTCCACCTGACATTTGCATTCCTTAAGTATTTCTTCGGTGATTTTCCTTCTTTGGCTTTTTTAGAAAGCATCTTACCTAACTGGCTATCAACCACATCACCAAAACGCTTTATCTCCCACCCCTTCGGATTAGTCACGGGATCACCAAACATATCCAGAAACACCGAGCGCAAAAACTCATCCGCCAGTTCTATCGCCTGTTGGCGTTTGCGACGGATGGCATCGGCTTTATCGAGAATCGCAGCGATACGTTTTTGCTCATCAAGGGGCGGAAGGGGGATTTTTAACTCTGCAAGTTTTCTCTTGTTTAGGGTCGCTCCCATGACAGCTCTGTCTGTAGTCTTAGACGCATCCATTTGAGATAGCGCGTACACCAAATACTCTTTACACAGACTTAATTCATCTATTATTGGCAATGCAGCAATTGCTTCATTTGTATACATCGGTATCTGCGTAATCCCGATTTTTCCAATGCTCAGCTTAAAACTAAAAAGAACTGTCCCTGTTGGGACAAGCTTGATATTAGTTTCCTTTACAGCGAGGTCAGTGATTTGCTCCTTAGTTAGAGATAAATGCAACCCTTGATTCATATCTGCTATTGATAACCACGGATGACCATCTCCCCAGTAGGCTTCTTTAGCTCTGGCGGGAGTTTTTCCTATGTTTATTTCACATAACTCGGATAGAGCAACCAAGGGCCAACTCACAACATCCCCTCCAGCGTTTTCAGATTACTCATTGTTCACCCCCTCTCTGATTCAGCTCCAATGCCAGTTCCCGCTCAATCTGTTCAATACTGGGCAGTTTGTCTTCTAAGTCACTCGGCAGGGCTTGGGTCAGTTGGTATTCTGAAATCCCCATCGGAGTGTCGATGCCTTTTAGCGCATATTCGGCGATCAGTTTGTCTTTGCTGCGACACAACAGCAGGCCAATGGTGGGTTGATCCTGTTCGGTTTTGATCTCGCCATCGACGGCGTTGATATAGAAATTCAGTTTACCGGCATATTCCGGTTTAAAATCGCCGGTTTTAAGCTCGATAACCACGTAGCAATGCAGGCGTACATGGTAGAACAACAGGTCGATATAAAAGTCTTTGTCACCCACGGCCACAGGAACTTGTTTGCCGATGTAGGCGAAGCCTGCTCCCAACTCCAGCAGGAACTGGCTGATATGGCTGACCAGCTCTTTTTCCAGTTCGTGTTCGTTATAGTCTTCGGTTAAGGACAAAAAATCGAACACGTAAGGGTCTTTCAGTGTTTGCTGTGCCAGATCAGACTGTACAGCGGGTAAGGTCTGCTTAAAATTGGTGACGGTGCTTCCCGTGCGCTGCCAAAGCTGGCTTTCCATCTGGTGCGTCAGCACGTTACGGCTCCAGCCATATTGCTGAGTTTGCGCGACGTAAAATAACGCTTCTTCATGGCTTTGAGCTTTGGTGACAATCACAATATTGTGCCACCAGGGAATCTGAAGGCATTGCGTAGCAGCCTGCTTCGCAATTGCTGCGTCACTGTTCCAGAACAAGTACCAGCGACGGATCTGCTCTAGGTTGCGCTTAGAAAAGCCTTTAACATCTGGAAATTCCGCCATCAGGTCTTTACTGAGCTGGGTTAAAAAGCCCTGCCCCCAGGTGCTTGATTGCTGTTTTTCAACAATCTCTTGCCCCAGATGCCAATAAAACTCCAGCAGCTGGGTATTAACCGCAACCGCCGCTTTAAGCTGACGTTGACGAAACGCCTGCTTAAGCGAGCCAAGCCACTGCTGGTATTCGTGATGACTTAACTCCGTCATTACAACATCCCCTCCAGCTCTTTCAGGTCGGCCATAATCTCCTGCTCCAGATCCATCAGGCGGCTGAGGATCACTTTAGGGGCTTCGTAGACCTCTTCCTCGTACACCACTTCTTTGTAGCGGTTGATGGACAGGTCGTATTTATTGGTTTTGATCTCTTCGGCATTGACGATAAAGGCTTTTTGGGTTTTGTCCTGAAAATATGCTCCTGCATTTTCAGGATGAGCGCGTCCCTGCGCGTCATCACTCACTTGGTCAAAATCGAAGTTGCTTTCTACCAGTTGACGGTAGGCTTTCCACTGGCGGATGGCATCCGGCAGGTCGTTACTGCCCTCGCCTTTAAGTGGCGTGCGTTTATCATCTAATGAGAAGCCATCTGCCTGCAGGTCGTAAAACCAAACCCGCTCAGTCGTGCCGCCTTTGGTAAACAGCAGGATCGCGGTACTGACCCCAGCGTAGGGTTTAAACACGCCGGATGGCAGGCTGATAATGCCTTCCAGCTGGTTCTCTTCAATCAGGGTTTTACGCAGCTGCTGGTGCGCCTTGGAGGAGCCAAACAGAACCCCATCCGGTACAACAACGGCTGCACGGCCACCCAGTTTTAACGCCCGCAGGATATGGGCGACAAACAGCAGTTCGGTTTTTTTGGTTTTCACCATGCCCAGTACATCCGGGTTGGTGTTGCTTTCGTCCAGGCTGCCTTTAAACGGTGGGTTGGCCAGAATCACATCAAAGAAGTTCTCCTCCTGACGGGGGAAGTGCTCTTTAATGGATTTGCTCAAGGAGTCCTGATAGAGAATATTGGCGCTGTTAACCCCATGCAGGGCCATGTTCATACTGCTGACCCGCAACATGGTGGTATCAAAGTCAAAGCCCCAGAACATCGCTTTGTTGATATGCTCACGATAGGGTTCCAGCAGGTCACCGGCGTAATGGGTGTTGCCCTCTTCATCCTGCCACTGGCCGCCCTCTGCCTCAGAGCTGGAGTAAACCCGGGTCAGATACTCCATGGTACGGGCGAGAAAACCCGCCGTTCCACAGGCCGGATCACACACGGTTTCGGTGGGCTGCGGGTCTGCTAGTTCGATTATGGCGTCGATAATATGGCGCGGGGTGCGGAACTGACCGTTGATACCGGCGGTGGTCAGTTTACTCAGCAGGTATTCGTAGATATCACCCTTAACGTCGCTTTGGGTCAGGGGCAGCTGATCCACCATCTCAATAGCGCTGACCAATACCGATTCGTTACGGATCTCCAGATCCGCATCCTGCATATATTCACCGATATGCCCCAATGCCTGCTTGGCACTGCCCTCTTCCGCCAGACCTTCCGCCTCAGAACGCTGGCCCAGGGTGGCAAAAAACGGGAACACCTCTTTTTTCAGGTGTTTGTGCAGCTCGGTGCCACTCATATTTTTGAAGTTTTTCCAGCGCAGCAGCTGACCCTCTTTGGTCTCCGGGAACAGGCGATCAAAGCCTTTGCCGGTGCGGGCCGCTTTACGCTCAGCCACTTCTTCCTGCATATCCAGCATACGGGCAAACATCAGGTAGCTGATCTGCTCGATCACCGTTAAAGGGTTGGTGATGCCGCCGGTCCAGAATTTTTCCCAGAGTTTGTCGATATCGTTACGGATTGCGCCTGTTAACATGGGGTATTCTCAGTTGGGTTCTGTGTTTGATTCAAAAAAGGTTTCAGTACGCTGACCAGTTCATCCACGTCATCGGGCTGAAATACGCCATCGATGCCTTCATGGGAAACCGTGGTGAAAGGTGCGTCATACATGTTGTCGATAACAATGCAGCCGTGCTGGGCGATATAGTTTTTCAGCAGATTTATAAAGCGGGTCTGCTGCGCCGTTAATTTGGGGTGTTGATGCAGGAAGCTCTGAAAGTGCTTTTCCACCGCTTCCGGCTGAAGCCCCACCAGCTCACGAAGGGTCAGTTGCAGCTGATCGGCGGTGCGACCATAAAACTCATTCAGTACGTCCAAATTAACGCCGGGGTTACTGGTGAGAATGCTGGAGGTCAGAGTTTGCAGCTCTGCTTCGTCAATCGCTTCACCCTGGCGAATTTTGCCCAGCGTAGGGTTCGCATCCACCATCTGATCCAGAATCGTTTTCAGACGGCGACGGTAGAGCATCGCTTCGTTAGCACCACTGATACGGTACTCGCGTTCGTGCTCTTCAACGCCGCCGTCCTCTGTGCGGGTGGCAGGCATCGTATAGGGTGTGCCGCCACCGCTCTGGCGGTATCGCATTATGCCGCGCAGCTCCAGTCGGGCGTGTTCCAGCTTTTCAATGCTGGGTTGCTGCCAAAAATCCGCACTACGAACTTCAGCGATAACGGCATCCTTCTGGCGCACCGCCTGAATGTTCACAGCAAGCTTATCCAGTTCTGCCAGCAGGGCATCCCGGCCATCATCAAAGCAGCTGGCCTGATCGACCAGACAGCGCTGAATACCGGCGATCAGTTTGTCCAGCTGGGTAGCATGTTTGTCGCTCAGGACCCGGGCGGACATCAGTGGAGCGATCGTTTCCTGCAGCAGATGCTGGGTACCGGCGCTGAACTGCTTTAACAGCTCCGTCTGCTGCAACTGGTGTACATGTCGCAGTTCACGCCGAACCGCAATACTCTGCTCCGGCAGATCGTTAATATCCGCCCGCAGCAGGGCTATGGCGGTATCAAAACCCGCAGCGTGATTTTTCTTTAACGCCGCCTGGGCAAGCTCCAGACGGGCTTCAAAAGTAGTCTGCAGCAGGGATCGGCTGCCGGTGTCTTCCGGTTCTTTGTACTCCTGTTCAAAAAAGTCAAAGTTGCCGTAGTGATCAAAAATAAAAAACTCGGTTTTATGCTTGCCCGGGCCAAACAAATTCGGGCGCAGACGGGTACCACGGCCGATCATCTGCCAGAATTTCACCCAGCTTTTCACAGGCTTAGCAAACACCAGATTGACCACCTCAGGTACGTCGATACCGGTATCCATCATGTCTACCGAGATGGCAATACGGAACTCATTATCCGGCTTTTTAAACTCGGCAATCAGCCCTTCCACATGGGGAATGGCGTTGTGAATCACCTTGCACACTTTGCTGCCGTACTGGGGGTACATATCACAAAACAGCTTTTCCAGATGTTCGGCGTGATCCTGTCGTTGAGCAAAGATGATGGTCTTACCCACTAAAGAGCCGGTTTCATCCCTTATACCCTTGTTCATCAGGTTTTCCAGGATGATGCGGTCGGTACTTTCGCTGAAGATCTTACGACCAATATCTTTTCCGGCGATGGTGGTGTTTTTGGCCTCTTCTTCCCCCAGATCCTCTTCCAGCTGCTTTTGCTGCTCTGGGGTCAGATCTTTGTAGTGAATCCCATCACGCAGAAACTCGGTGCTCAGGTCTTTCACTTTAAAATCCACCAGGTAGGGCGGATCATTGTTAATGGCGTCATCCAGACCAAATTCAAAGGTGGGGTCTGTGGTTTCGCAGCCGAACATATCAAAGGTGTTACGGCTGATAAATTTAACCGGTGTCGCAGTCAGCCCCACCTGCAGCGCATCAAAGTAATCAAACAGGTCGCGGTATTTGTTGTAGATACTGCGGTGGGATTCATCTGCGATAATCAGGTCGAAGAAGCCCACATCCAGCTGACTGAAGCGATTCATCATGCCGGGGTAGGTGGCGATATAGATACGGGCGCTCTGGTCGATTTTGTTGGTTTCACCGATCACACATCGGGGCTCTGAAGGCAGATTCAGCTTAAAGGCATCATCTGCCTGTTTACGCAGCTCTTTACGATCACACAGAAACAGTGCCCGCTTGGCCCAGCCGGTTCGCAACAGCAGTTCAGCCAGTGCGATTGCCACACGGGTTTTACCGGTACCGGTAGCCTGAATAATCAGAGCCTGACGACGCTGGTTCTGAAAATGCGCGGCAACGGTTTTAATCGCTTCAATCTGGTAAGGCCGATCGGCAATTTTCAGCTCGGGATTAAACTGCTCCAGTGCTTTGTCTCGGTAACGGCGCTGATAGATCAGGTACTCCAGGCTGTCTTTACTGTAAAAACCGTAAACCGGCCGATAGGTGTTGTACTGGGCGTCGTCCCAGATAAAGGTTTCGTATCCATTGGAGTAAAAGATCACCGGGCGCTGATAACCCATGCCTTCCAGTGCATCGGCGTAAAAGCGTGCCTGCTCCCGGCCCGCCTGCAGGTTGGTGTTACCGGATTTTTTCGCCTCGACCACCGCCAATGGCTGACCGTCATCGCCCCAGAGCACATAATCCACATAGCCTTTACCGCTGGGGTTCTGTGGGAATTTGACTTCTACTTCCTGACCCACCTGATCCGAATTCCGGGTGTCCCAGCCGGCCTGATGCAGCAAAGTGTCAATCAGAAGGGCGCGGGTTTTGGCTTCATTCCACTGCAGGCTGTCGGCAACAGCCTCACTGGCTTGCTTACGGATCTGCTGTTCCGAATCGCTGGGAACCTCTGTTGACTGCTGATTACGGGCGCGCTCTTTTTCCAGCTGTGCCATCACCCGTTCAAGCTCGTCCTGTTGCTGTTCCAGCTCTTTTTTATAGCCGGATACCGATTTTTCCAGTTTGTTCAATGTGGCGGAGGGCGACGGGATATCCTGAAATTCCGGTAGTGTTTCTTTTTTCTTGCCGTAATATTTAACGGCCATATAGAGCGCCAGCTGATGCGCCGTGCCCAGTGCTAACAGAGCGTTGCGCTGGTCGCCTTCACCACCATGGGCGGTATCATTGCCCTGTACCCGCAGGAAATTGATCTGATAGATCAGTGAACGGCTGACACAATCGGTAAAAACACTGTTTTTGGTCAGTTCATAAAAGCTGGCCTGAGGCAGATGCGGTAAGCGCTCCTCTTTGTAGATCGCTTTCGTGACATGCTCAGCAAAACTGCGCAGGCGGGTTAAAGCACTGCCGGGGTCAATATAAAGCACCGCCTCTGCCAGCCCACCAAGGTTAGCCAGGTATTCATTCTCAGGTCGCAGAAATTCAAAATTCACTGAAGTCATAAAACAGATTCTTTCCATATCACCTTTCACGCTATGCTGAGGTTATCCTTCAGATAGCGAGAGGTGTGCCAATTTCTAGCAACTCGTCAGGAGATGCCGTATTTTTGCATCCAGTTGTTCAAGGTCTGGTAATTTTTTAACCCGAGAAGCTGTGCTGCTTCGGTTTTATTCTGACCCGTTTCAACGAGTGCCTGCGGGATATAGTGCTGACAAATCTCAGCAATAATACCTTGTATATCAACCCCTTGGGATATATCCCGCTGCATAATATCATGGGGCTTATCCGGCTGCTGAAACAGCGCATTCTGCAGTTCGCTGGCGCTCAGGCTATCGCCTTCACTCCATAAAGAAGCCCGGAGCAGAGTTGATCGTAATTCACGGATATTACCCGGCCAGGGGTGGTTCAGAATAACTTTCTTTGCTTCTGCAGAAATTTTCTTATGTTCTGTTTCACTGCCCAAAAGATCGCCATCCTGCTTTGCCATCGCGGCCAGCAAGTTATCCGCTAACAGTATCAGATCCCCCTGACGTTGCCGTAACGGCGGCAGATGCAGCACACCTACGGCTATCCTATAAAACAGATCCTCCCGGAAGCGGCCTTCGCTGACCTCCTGAATCAGATTTTTATGGGTAGCGGTTATCAGGCGGAAGTCACTGCGCTGTTCTTTCTGGCTGCCAAGGGGCGTAAAGCGTTTTTCCTGTAATACCCTTAACAGGCGCACCTGCACGGCTGGGGTCAGCTCGGCAAACTCATCCAGAAACAGCGTGCCACCATCGGCTTGCTCAAAGACACCGGCCTGGTCCCGGTTTGCACCGGTAAAGGCTCCTTTCTTATGGCCAAACAGCATGGAATCCACCAACTCCGGCGCAAAAGCCCCGCAATTAACGGCGATAAAAGGCTGATCTTTTCGGCTACTGGCGTTGTGTATTGCGCGGGCAAACAGCTCTTTTCCGGTACCGGTTTCACCGTCGATCAGAACCGGAACATCTTTGTGGGCCAGAATCTGTGCCTGCTGTTTTAACCGAAGCATAACGGGATTTTGCGTGATGATGTTATCAAAAGCCGCATCGGTTGGTGCTTCGCTCAGGTTAAGCTGTTGCAGGGTTTTATCAGACAGATGTGTTGCAGAAGGAATATATTCAGCTGCGATCTCAAAAGGGATTTTGACCTGTTCAACACCTTTTTCACGGGATGCCTGATAAAAGCGCGAAGGAAACTGAGTTTTTCCCAACAGAATCCAGATCGCCTGCATGGCCGGTGTTCCGGGGCTGATAAGAATCGCAGGGGTAAGCCCCTCGCCTACCAGATCCTGCAAAAAATGACGGCTGGCATGATAGATGGCTTCGTAATCAACAGGGGACGCAAGATCTGCAAAACGGGCGTTAATCTCTGCATCAGGAAAGCGTGATCTTAACACCTGAAGGTAAGGTTCAGTCTGGCTTTCGGGATAGCTGAAAATCAGCTCAGCCCGCGTAAACGAAACCGCTGACAGAGTATCAATAATAGGGCCGGTATAACCTTCCGTAACCGCTTTCAGATCATGGGCACCGATCCAACTGACAAGCACCTGATCTGTATTACTTAGCTGTGACATCACAGAGCGTTCCATTGCATAGAGAGCGTGATAATAACAAATATGCAAACTACCTGATTTTTATCGAATTTTCATCATCTAAGGTGATTTGGAGAGGTCGCCTGCAGCGCAAAACAAGATTTTGACATTTTGCCGAAACTTTAGTCGTGCCAGTGTTGTATCATTTGTAAATTGTGAGTATTTAGGGGGGGTAACAAGCTCCGTCTCGCATAAAGACTTTTCTGGATCGCTAATCAATGGACTGAATAATGAAAAAGATTTTGCTCTTCATCCTGTTCACATCTTTCGTAAGCAACACTTATGCAGATCGTGAAGATGCAACTGCGGCTCTTGCAGCCGGAATTGTGCTTACTGCAATAGCTTTATCTGATCAGTGTGAAACCACTGATTACAAAAACTTTAAGCCGAACACCCTGACAACGGCCCTTCCTGGAAACGCCATTGTCGATCAAAAACAAAATGCGTGCCGACAAGAAAAGCTTATCCTGAAAAGCCCGATAGCTTCCTCAAATCAGAACCATGATATTGATCTCAAGGTTGGTGACTCAATTTTCAGGCCGGAAGAAGGTCGGTTGCAGTCAATTGAGATCGGCAAAGATACATTTGGAGACCCCCTAAGGATTTCAGTTGATTCTTCTGGTGTTGTCAGTAGTCATAAATCGATATTTTCAGCGATTAATGGTAAACAGTTGTTTACTCCCAGAGATTATATTTTGGTCAGAGAAGAGACATTTTCTCAGGAACTGATATACACCGGCATCTCTGAAAATACCGTCTATTTTTTATATCGTGAGTTTTCCGGCTCCATGATACGGTATCCGTTCAATGTAGAGCTAAGATTTGACCTATCCAAGTCCAACATTATTAACATTAAAAACTGGAGTATTGAGATAGCTTCAGCTGACAATCAAAGCATCAAATACACTGTGAAGGAATAGATCAAAAGCTAATTTCTTGATCATCCCTACTTCGTCTTGCAGCTGAACTGCTGAATGTTTTCCGGCCAACGCTTGTTAAGCAACTAGATGATGGCAGAGCTCTTTTCACCGTTCCGGCAATTACCACAAGGTGCGATCTTCGACACTATCAGGAGGTTCTGGAAAAGAGCCGCCTTTTAACAGCCTGGAAGAGCTCACCGCTCAGGATAAGGAGCTGGGACTGGGTTGCTGATGAGTTCCAACTGCACCATCCTCTACGATGCCTTTGTGCATGAGGGATATTTCATGAATGCCGGATATTAAGAAGTGCCTGCGTTACGCTTTGAATGTACAGGTATACATAATGGTATTTTTTTCCCAGAACAATCGGCTCTAGTTTCTTCCAGTCTAAGTTCAGGTAATCGTGGATGATAGCGTTTCGCATACCCACAGCGCCGCGAATATCATTAATATCGGGGGCTGTCAGAGCCAAATGCTCATAAACGCGCTCAATACTTGCGCGAGCTTCCGAAGGGACAGGTTTTCCATGAGCTTTCAAATAGTGCTTGGAGCAACCAATAGCGGATTCAACAATAACCTGTATGCTCCGCTCTACGGCACTGCGTTCATTGAAGCTCAGTGGCCGCTGCTCCAACATGGAACTGAGCTCATCTAAGCCACTTAGATATTGCTCAACCTGTTCGGTCAGAGCCATAACATAAGGTTCAAAATTAAGCTCGGTTTTTGAGGTATTCATATCGGTACTCTTCCCATAGCGACCAAACTCTCGACTGCTCAGAATGTATACGCAGTGGATTAGTGGACATGATAATCTCACCTTCCTGTATAATGTTGTAAGCCAAGGGAATCGGAATCTGGTTGATATCTACAATGGAGACTTTTGCGTTGACCTGTTCCATCCATTGAAATGCAAGATCCTCTGTGAAATAGGGCGCTCGCTTTGCAGGTAATGCCTGAAAGGCAATGGCCAGATCGAAATCACTATCAGCATCTGCGGTACCTTTAGCTCGTGAACCGTATAGCCATACAACTTCGATGCTGGCATCTGACTCAGCCAGTTTTTTTAGTGCATCAAGCGTATGCTTCTGATTCATAATCCAACTCCCGGCAATTCAGATCCATTCTATCTTTAATACGATATTCGTGTCACAAAACAGCTCCTGGTTCTAACAGAAGTTGGCCCCAACATATCCCCAACGAAAAAAGCCCGTAATCCTGATTGCTCAGAGTTACGGGCTTTTAAATTTGGTAGACATGACTGGATTCGAACCAGCGACCCCTACCATGTCAAGGTAGTGCTCTAACCAACTGAGCTACACGTCTTTGATGGAGTGCATTATAAGGATAACTTTCTGTTAAGCAACACTTTTTTCGAAAAAATTATCCAGCACTATCAAAGTTGGGCCAGAATGGTCTCTGCACTGCTTTTATCAACGCCTTTGTCATCAACACCCAAATATTCCACGACTCCGTCATTCAGGATCATCGCATAACGTTGAGAGCGAACACCAAACTGAACTTCAGTCAGGTCTTTTTCGAGACCTACGGCTTCAGCCAGATTACCAATGCCGTCTGCCAGCATGATGATCTCTTCCGCATTCTGGTGCTTGCCCCAAGCATCCATAACGAAGGCATCATTGACGGACGTACAGATAATCGAATCAACCCCTTTTGCTTTGATGGCATCGGCATTAACAACAAAGCCCGGTAGATGAGTCACGGAACAACCTGGTGTAAAGGCTCCGGGTACTGCAAAGAGAACAACTTTCTTTCCCGCCAGAAGATCGTCAGTTTGTACCGATTCCGGGCCCTGTTCGCCCATTACTTTCAATTCTACATTTGGAACTTTTTCACCAATCTGAATAGACATAGATACCTCTAGCTTTTGGATGTCTGATTTTTATTACGATGCAAGACAGGAGTGTTTCGGATCATTGATCTGTCAAAACTGACTCCTCAAGCAACCTATACAACTTTAATGTCCTAGTAAATTACTAGGTGATGGCAAACACCTGGATTTCAACCCCATTCTTTTGTCGTAATCATCTTTAATTCATTATTTTGTTGTGATACGTAACTTTAGCCTACTCCCCAATACCTGTAAGCCTTGGGTTACACCTTGTGCTGTCCAATGATGGATTTTATCGGAATAAATAAACAACAGAACTGATCCTTTGCTACCTTTTGAAGGTTAGTGATCCGTTCTGCTGTTGTGCAGTGCCTATTACGCTGCAAGGGAGTTTTGCATGAAGCGATTATTTATCGTCGAAGATGAGGCCATTATTGCAATGGACCTTGCTGAGCAACTTGAGGAGTTCGGCTTTGATGTGGTGGGTATTGCCCACGATGGTGAATCAGCGATTCAGCAGTTGCAGGATCTGAACCCGGATCTGATTCTGATGGATATTGTTCTCGGGAATGGTATTGACGGAATTGAGACCGCTGAGGAAGTTCTTAAGACGCGCTCTATCCCTATCATTTTTCTGACCGCGTTCAGCGATCCCAGCACGGTTGCCCGTGCTGCAAAGGTTGCTCCTTACGGCTATATTACCAAGCCTTACAATGCCCAGTCATTACGAGCCAGTATTGAAGTTGCGCTGACCAAACATCAGCTGGAGTTTAAGCTTCTTTATAAGGAACGCTGGTTTTCTAATATTCTTCACGCAGTGCATGATGGGATCGTTGCTGTCGGAATTGACGGCCTGATCCATTTTGCTAATCAGGAGGCCTGTCGCCTATTAGAAGTCAGCAGCGTTGATGAGCTGATGAAAAAAGATATCAGCCAATTAATACACTTATACGATCATTATGGCTCGCTGGTGACAACATCGCCCGTCGCCAGTGCTATGCAGCGCAATGCTGTTATGCCAATTATTTTTAATGGCTCAATAAAAAATATCACTACAGGCCATCGTATTTTCATCGATTACTCAGCCGCCCCTGTTCGGGGGCATTCCAACCGCGTAATTGGTGGGCTGTTTGTGCTCAGAGATGCATCCCACAGGCTGCAGATTGAGTCAGAAATCAGAAAAAGTGATAGCCGGTTTCAGGCCGCATTCAATAACTCTTCTGTAGGCGTTGCCCTAGTATCATTGAATGGTGAGTTAATTGAATTTAATAGTGCATTCAAAGAACTTTTCGAACTACCTGAAGCAGCCAATATTCATATCTCAGAGGTGATGAACCTTTCTTACAATGACCGAACAAAAATTCAGGATGGTCATCTGTCTCTCTTATCGGGGCAATCAGCTAATTTTCAGCAAGAACTGAAACCAGAGTCCAATGAAGGGCGCTGGATGATGATTAATATCACTCTTCTGCACGATAAAGAGTCTAATCCCAGTTATTATTTTTATCAGATCTACGATCAGACAGACCGCAAGCGAGCAGAGCAAAAATTATTCCATTTGGCAAATTACGATGCTCTGACAGGCCTGATGAACATTTCCCAAATCAGAGATGAAATCAACCATCTGATCGAAGTGAACGAATATGAGCAAAGCGGTATTGCAATCATCACTTTGGATATTGATAGTTTTGATGGCATCAATGATGAGTATGGAGTCGCAGTGGGTGACAGGGTTCTGTCAGAAGTAGCGACTCGCCTTAGTGATATTGGCCATTACAATCTTGCCGTTGGGCGGCTGTCGGGTGACCGGTTTGCCTTAATTATCAGTGCTCTTGAGAGCGTTAATCAGGCGATGTTCATCACAAACCGTGCCCTGGATGAGATAAAAGAGCCCTATTTTCATGGTTCCGAAGAGATATTAATGACAGCGTGTGCAGGGATTGCCATTGCGCCTAATGATGGTGCCAACGCGGATGAATTGCTCAATGCCAGCGCTTCAGCGCTGCGCTTAGCGAAGATAAATGGTAATAGTCAGATCCATTTTTACAATCATTCGTTGGCTGAAAATGTCAAAGGCCGTATTAATAACGAAATCCGTATCGCCAGCGCCCTCTCTGAAAGCAAACTGGTTTGTGAGTTTTTACAGGCCGAGTCGATTCATACCGGTTCGCCACAGTCCGTGATTAAGGTGCTGGTTTATTGGCCGGAACGGGATTATTACCTTACCCCCGAAAGTTTCTTTAATATTGCTGATTACAGTGGTTTATCCCGAAATCTGCTGGTAGCTGTCATTCATAAGGTCTGCGAGAGCTTATTACGCCTTCCTGCGGATG
>NZ_CEYNZH010000018.1:0-57405 GCF_982874595.1 Oceanospirillum sp.
CCACTACACTGATGGTGATGGGGCCAGAGAAGGGGCTTGAATTTGCCCGTGATCCGGGACTGGCTGTTTATATGTTGGTCAAAGCCGACGGAGAAGGTTTTGATGTGATTCAGACGGAACAATTTACTGCTCTGGCGAATCTGAAGTAACTGGGTATATATCCGGTTTGTCGCTGAAGAATTATTGAATAATCTGAGGTAAGTTCGTATGACTACTTTGCTTCTGGCTTTTGTTGTTATTGGTTTGATTATTACAGGTATGGCTGTCGGTGTATTGTTTGGTCGTAAACCGATCACCGGCTCCTGCGGTGGAATGAGTGCGATTGGTATGGTGTCCGATTGTGATATTTGCGGTGGTAATAAAGATATTTGTGAAACCGAGCAGGAAAAGAAAACCGGTAAAGCATCAGCCCGTACCGATCTGGCCTATGATGCAATGCAGAATGAAGAAAAGAATAAATAAGATCAGAATAGACAGCCGCACTTTGCGGCTGTCTATTTGGTATCAGGTATCGTCCTGAACAGATTTAAAAAGTTAACAAGAACGATCAATAATAAGAGAGTGCCTTGGCGGATACGCGGCCAAAGCATAATTGCTGACAGTGACTAATGAGTCCACATTAGATGCGTGCAGTCCACGAACGATCAGTATTAGAAGACTCAGGCACAGTCAGATCTAACACGACGGTTAGGGAGTTATTCGGCGACAATGGCGGTATATAATTACGACGTAGTAGTGATAGGTACAGGTCCTGCAGGTGAAGGCGCAGCAATGAATGCAGCTAAGCACGGTAAGCGTGTTGCGGTTGTTGAGATGCAGAGCTCTGTAGGTGGTAATTGCACTCACAAAGGTACTATCCCTTCCAAAGCGCTGCGTCATGCAGTGAAGCAGATCATCCAGTTCAACACCAACCGCATGTTCCGTGATATTGGTGAGCCACGCTGGTTTTCTTTCCCGAAAGTTCTGGAACGTTCCCAGCGCGTTATTGAGCGTCAGGTTCAGCTGAGAACGAACTTCTATGCCCGTAACCGCATTGATGTTTACTTCGGCAAAGCCCGTTTTCTGGATTCTCACACCGTAATGGTACGTGACCCGCATAACGGTACCGAAGAGCTGCGCGCTCAGAAGATCGTTATCGCTACCGGTTCCCGTCCTTACCGTCCGGCTGATATCAACTTCCGCCACCCCCGTATCTACTGCAGTGATACGGTTCTGACACTGGGCCACACGCCACGTCGTCTGATCATCTACGGAGCGGGGGTTATCGGCTGTGAATACGCATCTATCTTTAGTGGTCTGGGCGTAAAAGTCGATCTGATCGATAACCGTGATCGTCTGCTTTCCTTCCTGGATGACGAGATCTCGGATGCCCTCAGTTACCATCTGCGAAACACCGGTGTTCTGATCCGTCACAATGAAGAATATGAGAAAGTGACGGCTGATGAGCAGGGTGTCACTCTTGAGCTGAAATCCGGCAAGAAACTACGTGCTGATGCTTTCCTCTGGTGTAATGGTCGTTCCGGTAACACCGATGATATCGGTCTGGAGCTGGTAGGCCTTGAACCTAATGGCCGTGGGCAGCTGGAAGTCGATCAGCACTACCGCACCAGCGTAGAGCATATCTATGCGGTAGGTGATGTGATTGGTTGGCCGAGTCTGGCTAGCGCCGCCTATGACCAGGGTCGTTCTGCAGCGGCAGATATTCTTGATGATGATGAATTCCGCTTTGTGAACGAAGTTCCGACCGGTATTTACACCATTCCTGAGATCAGTTCTGTTGGTCAGAGTGAGCGTGAGCTGACCGAAGCCAAGATCCCGTATGAAGTGGGTCAGGCATTCTTTAAAGATACTGCCCGTGCTCAGATTACCAGCGAGACCGCCGGTATGCTGAAGATCCTGTTCCATCGCGAGACGATGGAACTGCTCGGCATTCACTGCTTCGGTGACCAGGCGTCTGAGATTGTGCACATTGGTCAGGCGATCATGAATCAGGAAGGTGAAGGCAATACGATCAAGTATTTCGTTAATAACACCTTCAACTATCCAACCATGGCGGAAGCCTATCGGGTAGCAGCTCTGAATGGTCTGAACCGACTGTTCTGATTGTCTAAGCTGGAAACAAGAAAACCCTGACCGGTTTATCCGCTCAGGGTTTTTTTATGCCTGAATGTGGGTGGTTTCTTAAAGCGTTAGCACCAGTGAGCAATGCAGCTTATTGCGGCCATAACGGTTCATAGCGCTGAAGTCCTCAAGGCTGACCGGAACCGCAATATTGTCGGTTGCTGTGTGCATCAGGTCATCATCAGGCTCCGGATCGCTCAGATACATAAAGGCATCATCGGCTCTGACCAGAGTTACCCAGTGCGGGATCTTGTTACGATTAAAGCGCCAGGTACTGATCAGGCTGATCACGCTGGCACCATCCTGC
This sequence comes from Oceanospirillum sp., assembly GCF_982874595.1. Classification (NCBI taxonomy): domain Bacteria; kingdom Pseudomonadati; phylum Pseudomonadota; class Gammaproteobacteria; order Oceanospirillales; family Oceanospirillaceae; genus Oceanospirillum; species Oceanospirillum sp. The sequence goes on from NZ_CEYNZH010000018.1 coordinate 2,429, forward strand.
AGATGCTGCTGTAGTCTGTCCGTGCTGAGTTCCTCATGGTGCAGGTGGATATCGGAGCGTTCAATGTCCTGCATAAAACGCTCATGAACCTGAGTCATAATCTGTTTTTTACCCTCGTCCCGAACTGAATCGATAAAAGGTGTCTGCTCGGTATTGACGTAAAGATCGACACTAAAACCCCGACGCCAGGCACTCAGCGCTAAGCCGTGTGGTGAGCAACCGCCGTGACCTGAGAGCATAAAGATGGTGGTCGCCTCCCGCCAGATCTGAAGCTCTTCATCCAGCGTCATCGCCACCTGACTGTCCAATGCACACATCGCCATCAACAGGGCAGAAGGGCCGCAGGTAAACTCTGTATTCTGCCGGTAATAGGGCAGATTACGGGGCGTCGCGGCTATGCCCCTTAACAGACGCTTTTCCATCCGCAGCGCGGCCTGACCATCTTCGTAATAGTCTTGGATCATTCCGAAGCGTCGGTAACCCCGTTTCTCATACAGAGCGATGGCGGTGAGATTATCCTGTCGAACCTCCAGCCGCATAAAGACCTGATGACGCTCAGCGGCTTCCTGCTCCAATGTCTCCAACAATACCCCAGCGATACCTTGCCCCTGATGCGAGGGACTGACGGCGATAGAGTAGAGCCGTGCCAGACCTGTACCCCGCCGAAACAGGAGCAGGCCATAAGCGACCACTTCGGCATCCGGCAGATCATTTGAGAGAACCAGGCAGAGCGATGAGCTGGGCTGCTCATTATCTTTAGCACCCTGCACCGCAAGGAAGTGACGAAAGCTCCTGCGTGACAGGCGATCGGTACTGAAACAGCCATTCTCCAGAGCCAACAGCGCATTCAGGTCTTTGCGTTCTGCTTTTCTGGTGATCATTGTTGGTTTGTTTGCACTGCTGTTCATCTGTTTACCTGCCATCTGGCGAACCCTTGTTATTGTTCTTTGAGTCACTGCTTGCGAATCTCTTTCAACAGCTGGTCAATCCCGATACCCACAACCTGACGTAAGCGCATACTGACTGCGGCCTGCCAATGGGGATCATTCGGGCAGAAGTGACGCATCATAGCGAGGCTGGCGGGGGTGTCCGTCTCTGATAACGCCCCTTCCGATGAATCCTGATTGTTGTTGTAAAAACGCTGCTCTTCACACAGAACATCAAACAGCGCATCTGTCCCAAAGCTGCCCATCTCATAGGTCAGATAGCAGCCCCGGTAGCCCAAAAGCTGATGGAAGTAATAGTCCATCAGACCGGTCTTAGGAACCGAGCTGGAAGTCCCCAGTGCCGGGCGGGCCACCTGATTGCCAAACCACTGAGCGGCCTTAATATCTCCGGCACTGCCCGGTTCATGGTCACTGATCAGCTCGCCGTATGCATAGGGCCCCAGCCCCGTGTGCAGATCCAGCACGAGAACGTTTCTGGCACGATTCAGACTCAGGGTATTCAGGCCACTTATCAGTGTCTGATGACTCCAGGATGGCTTTTGGCCTCCATAGAAGAGGCTGTCAGGGTGCTGATACTGACCACCGCTGGCCGCTTCTTCATAACCTGTCGTGCCCAGAGTGCGTTGCCACTGATTCAACAGGAGGCTTCGTTCTTCCCGTGGCATAGCCAATGCCGGCAGCAGATCATTAAACGCGGCATTGACCGGCAAGGGAGCTGCAAAGTCGATAAAGTTGCGGTTCAGGTCGATATTCTGATGGTCACCACGACGTTGCCAGGCATAGCCCCAGGGATTCAGGGTGTGAATCATCAGAACAGCCAGATTAGCTCTTTGCTGGAGTACGCTAACCAGGTCCGGTAGCAGATGACGCTGCAGGCCTGATCCGGCATAACCTTCGACACCATGGGTACCGGATATCATCACCAGAACCGCCGGAGCCGAGTTTTCGCCCAACCAAAGCCAGTCGCTGCTTAGCGCTTCGCCCTGAGGGCCGGTTTCCGGATGGGCAAAGTGCAGCAGTTGACCGGGCAGAGTATCCAGAGCGGTACTGGCAAGGCTGCGGAACTGACGGCGCGCCTCAGAAAAAGGCAGCACAAAGTCTTCCGCCACAAGGGGAGTTTTTAACAGGGGCATATTTAGACGCCTCACACAAAATGACCTATAAAACTGGCCGCAACGGAAGTGATTCCGGATGCTGAAAGCAGGGGAGCGGCTCAGTGATCTTGTGACCTGTGCGGCACTGGGGCATAGATGCAGTACCGACAGGGGCGCTGTTGGCCAGAGATGACCGGGCGGCAAAAGGAGTTTTGCGCTTTGACGTCTGGTGGTTCAGCGAGTGGATAATACGCCCGATTTTTTTTTACTGACAAGTATTTTTTGCAGCCAATAGGCAAGTTTTTTACCGACTGTGCTCCAGCCTTTCTGCCAGATCCATGAATTAGGTTCTTAAGAATTTTTTAGTCAGAAAACAGAAAAATGCGGATGAAAATGTTCTATCAATTCTGATAAAAAAGAGTTGTCAGAGAACGTGCTACGGGAGCAAAATCCGCGACTTCTGCAGCGGTCTTTTCAGGTCTCTCTCAAGCGATTCCGCTTAACCGAAAAGCCCTTATGCATAGCCATTATTCAGGAAGCCGTGCTATGTCTGTTCTTTGCGTTGTGGTCGAAAATAAAGACGACTGGAAACCTTACTACCCGAGTCAGGATGTCATCACCTTTGATGAATACCTGAAAATGCCGGTGAAAAAGCGCCAGCGTACCCGGGTGATCAATCTGTGCCGAAACTATAAATACCTCAGTCGTGGCTACTACTGTTCTCTGCTGGCGGAAGCCCGCGGTCATACCGTGCTGCCTGCGGTGCAGTCGATTAACGATCTGGGGCGCAAAGCCCTCTACCTGATGCAGCTGGATGGCCTGTCGGAACTGGCGGATAAAAACAGCAAGCTGCTGGAAGGTGACAGTCTGACCCTGCGTATTTTCTTCGGTGAGACCGAACACAAGGCGCTGAAGCCGCTGGCGAAGAACCTGTTTGAGCGTTTTCCTGCTCCGGCGCTGGAACTGACGTTGGAACGCCGTAAGGTTTGGCAGCTGGAGAGCCTGCGTTTTCTGTCACTGAAGGATCTGAAAACCGAAAACGATCAGCAGCAGTTTGCTGAAGCCTTTGATCGTTTCAGCCGTAAGATGTGGCGCAAAGCCAAGCCTAAGAAGGGTGCACGCTTTGATCTGGCGATTCTGTATAACCCGGATGAGGCGCTGCCGCCCAGTGACGCTGTTGCCCTGAAGAACTTTATCAAGGCGGCTGAGAGTCTGGGTATTGATGCCGAGCTGATCACCAAGAAAGACTATATGCGTCTGGCGGAGTTTGATGCGCTCTTTATCCGTGAAACCACCAATATCGACCACCACACCTATCGCTTTGCCAAAAAAGCGGAGAGCGAGGGTCTGGTGGTGATGGATGACCCAACGTCGATTCTGCGTTGTACCAATAAGGTGTTCCTCTCGGATCTGCTGGCGGTGAATAAGGTGCCTGCACCTAAAACCCGTATCATCAGTGATCAGAGCAAGGCTGCTCTGGATCAGCTGGCGGATGAGATGGGCTTCCCTATGGTACTGAAGATTCCGGATGGTGCTTTTTCCAAAGGTATCGTTAAGGTATCTGACCGTGATGAACTGACCACGGCTGCCAAACAGCTGAGCCAGAAATCTGCTCTGCTGTTGGCACAGGAGTTTATGTATACCGAGTTTGACTGGCGTATTGGCGTGCTGAACAACAAGCCGATCTATGCCTGCCGCTACTACATGGTGAAAGATCACTGGCAGATCTATAACCACGGTGGTGCTGAAGTGGAGTCCGGCGGTTTTGATACCCTGCCGACCTATGAAGCGCCGAAGGCGGTGATCGATGCGGCTGTTAAAGCCAGTCGTCTGATTGGCGATGGCCTGTACGGCATCGACCTGAAACAGGCCGGTGATAAAGCCTATGTGATCGAGGTGAACGACAACCCGAGTATCGACTCCGATGTGGAAGATCTGTGGCTGAAGCAGGAGTTGTATCAGATCATCATGCAGGAATTTCTCAACCGACTGGAAAGGCGGGTGAGTGAATAGTCGCTGATTTTCAAAATAGAAGGCAGATTCGTGATGAATCTGCCTTTTCTGTTTATGGCTACAAACCTTTTTCTTAAGGAATATGGCATTATAGGCGAATCATTATTGGAGGATGTTGCATGTCATTGTTGCGCTCGGTATTCCCGTCTTTTCGGGTTGCTTTCTTAGTCGGATTTTCGCTGTTGGTCTCTGGTTGTGCCCAGCTGGGCGCTCTGATGGAAGGTTCTGTGAAATCTCCCGAAGTTGTGTCTAAAACGATCAAAGTCAGCAAAATGGATTTTAATTACATCTATTTTGATGCGGATATTGAATTGTTTAACCCGAATTCGATCGCCGTGGATTTAGATGGTTTTGATTACACCCTGGATGTGGATGGTAAGAAACTGATTCAGGGCGACAACAACGGCCTTAAGCTTAAGTCCAAAGGAACAGCCAAGATCAGCCTGCCGTTTAAAGTGGGGCTTGATAGCCTGGTCAAGCTAGCACCTGAATTGCTTGAAAAAGATGAACTGGAATACAAATTCGCTACTTTGCTGAAGCTAAATGGCCCCCTGGGTTTTAAATGGGAGCATCCGGTAACACTGACCAAGACTGTTCCGAATCCAAAGTTACCTTCCTTTAAAGCGCCTAAAATTAGTCTGGATACTGTCAGCCTGAGCGGTATGAGAGTTAAACTTGAGTTGCCTGTAAGCAATCCGAATGTCTTTGGTATTAATCTGGAACAACTCAGTGCTGCCCTGATTGTTAATGGCATGAAGCCAGTACAGGTTGATCGTGATAAAGCGTTACGTCTGGCGGCAAAAGATGAAACAACGTTGGATATTCCTCTAAGCTTCTCTTGGGACAGTGCAAGTAAATCTCTTCTTTCAATCCTGAAGAGTGGCGAGGTTCCCGATATTAAGCTGGATGGCAGTTGGAAGCTGAATCCTGACTTGCCGGGTTTTGACTCCCAGAAATCCAAGTTTGGTTTTAATAATAAAAACTGACCGGACCACAGCTTGCCCCTGTAATGGGATAGCATCTTTATAATTGATTGAAAGACTGCCTGACTCTAACGTTTCAGGCAGTTCTTTAATCAAAGGGATAAAAGAAATTTTTTAAAGACAGGATGCTTACTGTATGCCTTCACGTGAGCAGTTGATTCAGGTGATTAAAATTCAGACCGAGCTGGCAAAGCTGGGTCTGGATCTGGGGGGAGTGATGCAGTTTATCGTTGAGCAGACCCTCGACCTGATCAGTGCCGATGGAGCGGCAATTGAACTCGCCGAGGCGGGTGAAATGGTTTATCGTGCCGCTTCCGGACTGGCGCGTAGTCAGCTGGGACTACGTCTTAGTGTGGAAGCAAGCCTTTCTGGCCACAGTGTTCACAGTGGCGAGCCTCAGATCTGCGAAGACTCTGAAACGGATGAGCGCGTAGATAGAGATGCTTGCCGCAAAGTGGGGCTGCGCTCCATGATTATTCTGCCCCTCAAGCACAAGGGAGCAAGCGTGGGGGTCATTAAGGCCATGTCCGCTCAGCCTGGCAAGTTTACGCCCGGAGACATTACTCTGCTGGGTATGCTGACTGAGATGCTGGCCGCTTCGATGTTCTTCTCCGTCAAATACGATAATGACGACCTGTTTATCAAAGCGACTCACGATGAGATGACCGGACTTGCCAATCGGGCACTCTTTATGGATCGTTTGAGGAACAATGTCTCATTAAATATCCGCCATCAAACCGTCTCGGGTCTTCTGATGATTGATATGGATGACCTGAAAAAAGTAAATGATCACTTTGGTCACAGAACCGGTGATGCCGTATTGGCTGAGTTTTCACACCGCCTGAAACAGGTTATCCGAGAGACCGATACCGCCGCCCGAATGGGTGGGGATGAATTTGCTGTACTCCTGAATCCCCTCGATGATCTCAATGGCATCGACAGCCTGATCCTGCGTATCGAAGAGATCATCAAACCTCATTTTGAGTTTGAAGGTCAGCACTTCTGCCTGAAAGCCAGTATCGGCCGCGCCCTGATCCCACTGGATGGCACCGACCCCGAGCAGCTATTGGATAAAGCGGATCAGCGGATGTACGCTGACAAAAAAGCCCGCAAGGATCGCAGAAACGTCCAGCCGGAAAGTCAGGTTAAGATATTGCATTGATACGCTGTCTGCCGTGAGAGGCAGAAACAAAAAATGCGCCGCAGGGGCGCACTTTGTTGGAAAACAACCTACTCAATTCGGCAACCTTCCAAAGTTGCGCTTCAGCTATAAGGTAGTGAGCTGAATCTCATTTGCTGAGAGTGGGGGATTTTAGTGCAGGTGCATGTCGGCAGCAGAGCTAAAGGAGAAGCTAAATGGAGTTTAGTGGTGTAGAAATTTTAACATTAATTTTAACTAACACTGCTTTCTTGGCAGTACTAGGATGGTTCGCTAAATCAATTATGCAGCATGTTTTGAGCAGAGATATTGAAAAATTCAAGCTTGAATTAAAAGCTGAGTCCGATAGAAACATGGAGTCCTATAAGCACTCGTTTGAGGTTGAACGGACACGTTTGCAAATCTCATTTTCAGAGATTTTTTCTGATCAGGCAAAAATTATTATGGAGCTTTACAAGAGAATTTTGGAGTTAGAAGGTTATCTCAATGGTTGTCTTGATATCCAAACACAACGACAGGAATTTCAATCAAAGCTTGGTGAACTTAAGGAGTTTTATCACCTGAAGCGGATATTAATCCCTGAAAAATTAGACGCTTACGTTTATGAAGCGGTGAATCAAGGTTTTGTTGTTTGGGGTGAGTCATGTAATGAAGATCGCTCAGATATTTCAGAAAAAAGTTTCCGTGAAGTGAAAGAGCAGTGTCTGAGAGAAATCCGTTTATTGTTATCAGTTAATATCCAGAACTGACAAAAACGTCCCTTGGATGACTCCAAGGGGCGTTTTTGTTGGTGCAGTCTAAACCGTAAGGTTTAAGGCGTCAGGTGCCGCTTGGTTAGATCCCCGTAGGCATCAATACGGCGGTCGCGGAAATACGGCCAGATGCGACGGGTGTCTTCGGTGCGCTGTTTGTCGATGGTGGCGACCAGCACACAGGCGTCTTCACCGGCGTGTTGCAGCAGTTCACCCTGCGGGCCTGCGATAAAGCTGCCGCCCCAGAACTGGATGCCGTCACTCTGGCCGCTTGGGTCGGTTTCGTGACCCACGCGGTTTGCTGCCATCACCGGCAGGCCGTTGGCAACGGCGTGGGCGCGCTGAATGAGTGTCCAGGCATCTTTCTGACGACTTTGCTCGTCTGCGTCATCACGCGGGTCCCAGCCGATGGCGGTCGGGTAGAGCAGAATCTCGGCACCGGCCATCGCCATCAGGCGGGCGGCTTCGGGGTACCACTGATCCCAGCAGACCAGTACACCCAGTTTACCCACACTGGTTTCGATCGGGCTAAAACCGGGGCGGCCATCGTTAAAGGTGGCATCCCCCGGTGTGAAGTAGAACTTCTCGTAGAAGCCCGGATCATCCGGAATATGCATCTTGCGGTAAGTACCCGCCAGTGAGCCGTCTTTTTCAAAGACTACCGAGGTGTTGTGGTACAGACCCGGTGCCCGTTTTTCAAAGATCGAACCGACAATCACCATATTCAGCTCTTTTGCCAGTGAGGACAGGCGCTGGCTGGTGGGGCCATCAATCGGTTCTGCCAGATCAAACAGATCGGTGTCTTCGGTCTGACAGAAATACTGGGTGGCGTGCAGCTCCTGCAGCATCGCCAGTTCACAGCCCTGAGCGGCCAGTTCACGCAGCCCCTGCTCGCTGATGGAGAGGCTTTTTTCTTTGTCGTTAAAGGCGTGCTGTTGTACCAGACCTACTTTTAACGTGCTGTTTGCAGAGGATGTCATCAGGCCAGAACTCCTTCGGGCAGTTGCATGGTCAGGCAGTGCAGGCTGCCATACTGTTCAACAATCGGGCGGCAGTTGATGGCGATAATCTCATGGTTCGGGAAGGCGATCTGCATCTGGCTGATCGCTTTCTGATCCAGGGCTTCATCACCGTAGATCGGCAGCAGTACCGCGCCGTTAATAATCAGGAAGTTTGCGTAGGTGGAGGGCAGACGATCACCCTCTTCGCTGAAGCAAGGCTCGGCCATCGGCAGCGGCACCAGTTTGTACGGCTTGCCCTGATAGTCGGTGAAGGTTTTCAGCTGATCTTCCATCGCCTTAAGTGCGGCGTGGTGCTCATCGGTTTCATCGTCACATTGAACGTAAGCGATGGTGTGCGGATCACACAGGCGCGCCAGCGTATCCACATGGCTGTCGGTGTCGTCACCGGCAAGATAGCCGTGATCCAGCCACAGAATACGGCTCAGGCCAAACTTCTCGCTCAGTAGAGTTTCGATGGCTGCTTTATCCATAGCCGGGTTACGGGTCGGTGCCAGCAGACATTCACTGGTGGTCAGCAGGGTGCCGTAACCATCCGCTTCAATACTGCCGCCTTCCAGTACCAGATCGATGGTTTCCGACGCACAGCTGAACGCACCTGCCTGAGCCAGCTTACCGTTCAGTTCGGTATCCAGCCGGGCGTCAAACTTGTTACCCCAGCCGTTAAAAGTGAAGTCCAGCAGCAGCGGCTTGTCATCTTTAATAACGGTAATCGGGCCATGATCCCGCGCCCAGGTGTCGTTGGTCTCTTCAACAAATACACTCAGCTGCGCTGATAGCCCCAGAGCTGCAAAGTGATCGGTCACTTCCTGTTTTTTCGTATCGCTGGATACGGTGATCAGGACTTTTTCACGACGGGCGATCGCTTCAGCGATCTGATAAAACACCGGTTCAACCTGCGTCAGAAAAGGAGCCCAGTCGCTGTTGGCGTGGGGCCATGTCAGCATCACACCGCTTTGCGGAGCCCATTCCGGCAGCAGTTGATAGCGACCGGATGATGTTGTTTGGCGATCTGATGCCTGGGAGTCTGAAGCGATGCTCATCAGTAGCGATACCTTCACATGTAAAGATGAAATGAGAGATAGATCAGGGGGTTATCTGCCTGATTTTGTTTTGCCGACCGAAACTTGTAGCAAGCCTTTATGTCTTATGGGTTCCGGTCCATTTTGAGGCTGGAATTTAGCAGAGAATGCCGCTTTGTCCAGCGCTATTTCGCGGTTGGGGGTTGTCCGGCCCATACGGGTAACAAAACAGCAGCAATAGCGTTGGAAAAAAATGGCACAATTAGCGGAACACTTGGGGTTTAGCGTATGATAAGCCCACTAAAAACAGCCTGTTAGCGAGAGTATCTCTTTTGCGGGATATTCATTTGAAATGGGCGTTGGCTTCAGATAAGCCTGCGTCATAGCCTGAGTCGGACATGATGTTAGACAAGATTCCCTTTTTTATCGGTTTACGTTACACCCGCGCTAAACGGCGCAACCACTTTATTTCCTTTATCTCTTTAACGTCGATGCTGGGCCTGACCCTTGGCGTTGCTGTGCTGATTCTGGTGCTGTCGGTGATGAACGGCTTCGACCGTGAACTGCGCCAGCGAATTCTGGGTATGGTACCCCATGCGACCATCAGTTCTCAGAGTGGCTTTCAGAACTGGCCTGAGGTTGCTGAAAAGCTGGAACAGGATGAGCATATTCAGGCCGCGGTGCCCTATGTTAAGGCTCAGGGCATGTTTACCCATAAGGGTTATGTTCGCGGGGCGTTGGTCAATGGTGTGATGCCGGAGCTTGAAGGCAAGGTCTCCATCATGAAGGATCATATGGTGGCAGGCTCACTGGATGAACTTAAACCTGGTGAGTTCGGCATCATTATGGGTGACCTGCTGGCGCGCTTTATCGGCGTTGGTGTTGGTGACAAAGTCACCCTGATGATTCCCGAGGCCTCGATTACCCCTGCGGGGGTCTTTCCCCGTATGAAGCGCTTCACCGTGGTGGGGCTGTTCAGTGTCGGTGCTGAACTGGACAGTAATCTGGCGGTGGCTCATATCGAAGATATGCAGACCCTGATGCGGCTGGATAAAGATATTCACGGTCTGCGTCTGCAGCTGGATGATCTGTTTAAAGCCCGGGAAGTGGTCTGGAATCAACTGCAGGAGCTGCCCTCCTATATGCGGGGCAGTGACTGGACACGTACCCACGGCAATCTGTTTCAGGCGATCCAGATGGAAAAACGTATGATCGGCCTGCTGCTGATGATTGTGATCGCGGTGGCGGCATTCAATATCGTTTCCACGCTGGTGATGGTGGTGACGGATAAGCAGGGAGATATCGCCATTCTCCGGACTCTGGGCGCAACCCCCGCCACCATTATGGGCATCTTTATGGTTCAGGGGATTGTGATCGGGTTAACCGGTACTCTGATCGGGACGGGACTGGGTGTGCTGGCAGCGCTGAATGTCAGCGATTTTGTCGCCTGGGTTGAGCAGCTGATGGGTATCCAGTTCCTTGATAGTAATGTGTACTTTATCAGCTACCTGCCATCGGAACTGCGTTGGGATGATGTGGCGGTGATCACCGGTTCTGCCTTTGTGATGAGCTTCCTGTCGACTTTGTATCCTGCGTGGCGTGCGTCCCGTATTCAACCGGCGGAGGCGCTGCGTTATGAGTAATCAAGCAATGAATCACACCGATAAAATGCAAGCGGTTCTTGAATGTACCGACCTGTCGATGGAATACGTTAACGGGCCGGAAAAGGTCCAGGTGCTGAATCAGCTGAATTTCAGTGCTTATCGTGGTGAGCGTATCGCCATTGTGGGAAGTTCAGGTTCCGGTAAAACCACGCTGCTGCATCTGTTAGGTGGTCTGGATAAACCAACCTCAGGTGATGTCACCATTGATGGTAAAGCGCTGGCAAAACTCTCGGATGCTGAACTGGGTTTGTTCCGTAACCGGAGTCTGGGTTTTGTTTATCAGCTGCACCATCTGCTGCCGGAGTTTACTGCATTGGAAAATGTGCTGATGCCGATGCTGATTCGGGGTGATAAGCGTAAAGCGGTTTTGCCCCGGGCGACGGCGCTGCTGGAGCGCGTAGGACTGGGGCATCGTGTGGATCATAAACCCGCGGAGTTGTCTGGTGGTGAACGTCAGCGTGTGGCGATCGCCCGAGCCCTGGTCGGGGAGCCTGCCTGTGTACTGCTGGATGAACCCACCGGCAACCTTGACCCGAATACTGCAGAGTCGGTTAATCAGCTGATGCTGGAGATCGGTAAAGAGCACCTGACCTGCTTTATCACGGTAACCCATGATATGGCACTGGCACAGCGGATGGACCGTGTCCTGAAGCTGGATCAGGGGCAGTTATTAGAGTTGCCGCAAGAGGTCACCGGAGATTGATATGGTGGAAATAAAATGCCTGAAGCCCATCTTGGGCTTATTGGCTTTGTCTTTATCTGCCATTGTTATGGCGGAAACGGACGTTGTCACTGATGAGAAGCTTGCCCGTGCTGTAACGGATGTAAAGCTTGAAGGTCTTAGCGATGATTCCGATCCGGCTGCGATGAAACCTTTGGGCGTGTCTGAAGGATTATCCCGGGAACAGGAGCGCCTGCTGATGGCTGAGAAAATGGAGAATACCGCTGTCGAGCTGTTTAATCCGCCTTCTGCAATGCGCAAACGAGCCGAGCGTGAGATGAAGCTGGCTGATAATCCTTTGGTTTTTTTACCCTATAAAGCTAACTACTTTTTGCCGGTCAGTTATTACAGTGGTTATCAGGAATCCGCTACGTTTCGGGATACCGAATATGGCCCTGTTGAAGCCCAGTTTCAGATCAGTCTGAAATTTCCATTGGATACCGGGTTGTTCAGTAAAGATGACGCACTGATAGCCGCCTATACTCAACAGTCCTATTGGCAGCTTTATGAAAAGTCGTCACCCTTTCGGGAAACCATGTATGAGCCAGAACTTATTTATGGGATGAGCCTGAATAAGCTTCTGTTCAGCGACCTCAAATTAGAAGGTTTTACACTGGGTATTAATCATCAATCCAATGGTCAGGGGGGAGACTTTTCCCGCAGCTGGAACCGGCTGTTTGCTGAGGTGTTTTTTGCCACCGGTAACTGGGGGATTGCTGTTAAGCGTTGGTATCGTATCCCGGAGCCAGCCTCGGAGGATGATAATCCTGATATTAAAAACTATGTGGGGATCAGCGAAGTTGGAATGGCTTATACCAAATCAAATCATGTATTAACCTTCCGTATGAAGAATCATATCGACAGTGATTTTTCCCGGGGGAACACCCAGTTCAGCTGGAGTTTTCCTATGGCGGGTGAAAGGTATAAGGGATACATACTGTTGCGTAGCGGCTATGGGGATACCCTGGCAGACTATGATACCTATACCAATCGGGTTGCCCTGGGGATTTCTATTAACGATATTCTTTGATGTCTCAGCTTGTTTCTGTGGCCGGTCATCAAAAAAAGAGCCTGATTGGTTTCCCCCGATCAGGCTCTTTTTTGATTAAAGGGCAGGCAAGATTGTACCTGTTGAACGATTGGGCTACTGATCACTCTCTTTCTCAGAATCATTCTGAGGTTTTCTTAGTAGCGGTAACCGGTTTTTGCGGCTTTTCCAGCTTTTACTGACATGCCAGCGCCAGAGCAGGCGTATGCCGATATTGCTCAGTATGGCCATAATCACTGCTACGACGACTGAGCCCAGATAGAGGGGTTGCCAGGAATCATTCAGCAGTTGCCCCAACCACTCTAAGGTCAGTTCATCCGGCATAGGTTGAGCTTCTACCCCTAAAATCCATGCGCCAACTAAGTAGGTACCATAAAACATGACGGGCATGGTGACAGGGTTTGTGATCCAGACTAAACCAAGGGAGATTGGCAGGTTACAGTGCAGCAGCATCGCTCCGGCTGCGGCCATCACCATCTGAAAAGGAACCGGGATAAAGGCACAGAATATGCCTATCATAAAAGCATTGGCGACTGAGCGTCGTGTCAGATGCAAGAGACCGGGGTCATCAAGAAGTTTGCCAAGAAAGCGCAGAGACTTCTGTTGCTGCAGCTTTTTAGGATCGGGCATGTATTTCTTGATGATACGTCTTGGCATGTTTGGGTCACCTTCTGAGAGCGGATCATTATCCACATATTCGACCTTCACTCCAGAGACGAAGGTCAAAAAAAACATCATCCGGACAGGAGGTCAGGTCGATGTGGTTTTTTGTTGTTATTTTAGGGGTTATGGCGGGTCTGACGGATAACGACTGGCCGCCCATTGAGGCCCTGTTTCTGCTGGGGTTGATCACTGTTTCACTGCTCAGGCAGTGTACCTCTTGTCGGGTATGCTTTGCGACAGGGCTTGGCATTCTAGCCTATCTGTATGCAAACCTGTATCTGGCCGTCTTATTTGAGAATTCGCTGCCGGAATATCTTTATGGTCAATCCTTGCAGGTTGATGGAGAGGTCGTTGATGTTCTTAAGGCATCGGAGAACCATCAGCAGGTCCGATTCCAGGTAGATGACTGTCAGATTGTGGCGTTGCCCGTTGCACTCAAAGCACCTTCAAAAAAACAGGTTCACGATGATAGGTGTCGCTTTTCAGGGGATGTGATACTCAACCGTTACCTTAAGCCTCTTTCTGATAACAATCTTCAGGGTGGCAAGGAATCAGCGCCCATTAATGACCTGTCGGGGCGCATGAGGCCAGGTGAGAGATGGCGGTTATCGGTTCGTTTGTATCCGATCAGAGGTTTTGTGAATCCGGGTCAGAGCCGTTACCGGCTGTTGCAGTTGGCAAAAGGGATAATGGCCAGAGGTTATGTGAAGAATGATGCTCAGAGTCTTCGTCTTAGTGCTGCTTCGCAATGGCGTCAGTGGCAAAGTGATTGGCGCTCAGCCTTAAGATTGAAGGCGGGTCAGCCAGGATTACCTCTGGTTTCAACGCTTCTTACCGGCAAAAGCGATTCTTTATCTTCGGAACAGTGGTCGCTGTTACAGCAGACCGGGACGGTGCATCTTGTGGTCGTTTCCGGTCTGCATCTGGGGGTGTTGTTAGGCGCAGGCTGGTTGCTGGTCTCTCTGTTGCCAAGAATTGTTCCCTTAGACCGTTATTGGCAGCGCTTGGTTTTGTTGCTTGCCCCTGTTTTGCTGTTACTGCCTATGTTGTTGATCTGGCCACCTGGAGTCGCGATTTCCCGTGCTTTGCTGATGGCTCTATTGGTTATTTTTATCCGAGCAAGAGGTGTTCATATATCTCCATTCAGCATTCTAATGTTTGTGGTGATCTTATTACTGATCAGCCAACCTCTTTATCTGCTCCGTCCCGGATTTTATTACAGTGTTTGGGCCGTCGCTCTATTACTGATGCAGGTATCCGGAGGTCGGCAGGCTGGGTTATTTCTCAGAATACAACTGGTACTGATGGCTGGTTTATTACCGCTGCAGCATATTTGGCTGAATACTCCGGATCTGATTTCCGGGCTGATCAATTTAGTGGCTATCCCCTTAGTTTCTCTTCTGATTCTGCCACTGGCTCTTGTGATGGTGCTGTCACCGTTTGAGGCCGTAAGCTCACTGGCAACCTGGTTAATGGCGTTTCTTGAGCCTGCTTTTTGGCAGGTACTGGAGTTTGGTGGGAACTCTGGTTGGGGCGTGCCTGTTTTTTCACCGTGGTTATACGGGCTCCTGGTTTTGTTTGCGATCGTTTGGGCGTTACCGGTAATTCCGGGGCGGGCGGTAGTTTTGCTGGCCTTGTTGACTGCACTGGTGGTTCCTGGTGATGAAGGTGAAAAGAGTTCAGCAAAGGGATTTGAAATAGAGGTCTTTGATGTTGGGCAGGGATTAGCGGTGGCTGTAGCCGCTGATGATCAGCTGTTGGTCTATGATACAGGGCCTGTATTTCGTTCGGGTTTTGCGCCTGTTGCTATGGTGCTTCCGCCCAGACTGAGGTCTGAGGGGCTAGGGATTGATCTTTTAGTTGTCAGTCATGATGACCGAGATCATGCCGGAGGACTGGAAGAATTATTGCCCTTCAGCAACAGGGTTCTGGCGGGGCAGGCTGAACGGATTTTGCTTGATGATCGGTTGGTTTTTTCATGCTATCAGGGGCAGACGTGGCGCTGGGGGCAGGTTTCAATAGAGGTGCTCTATCCGCCGAAGCATCCGTTGCGGGTGACGAATCGTTCTGATAATGACCGTTCCTGTGTCCTTAAACTTCAGTCTGTGGAATACCCTGATCAAAGTATTCTTTTGACAGGGGATATCGATTCTGTGGCTGAGCGATGGCTATTGTCATCTGGACAGGATCTTTCGGCACGTTGGTTAGTGGCCAGTCACCACGGCAGTGCCGGCGGTAATAGCCTGGCTTTTCTTTCTGCGGTTTCACCTGAAGGTGTAATCTATTCTGCTGGTTATCGTAACAGCTATGGCCATCCGGCAAAAAAAGTTCAGCAACGACTGGCTTATCTGCGGCGGAAGGACTCTGATGCAAAAAGAAACATAAACCCCGACCACTTTCCTTTATTTTATCGTGAATATAATACGGCTGACCTTGGGGCGCTTAAGTTGCGGGATCTGAATGGCGATGGTCGTTGGGAAATACAGGGTCAAAGAGAGTTAGTTCCAAAGCGTTGGCTCTGGCGTAAGTTAAATTAGTTGTGCTGGATAAGGCATCAAGCCGGTAATCGGTGACTCGGATCAATCCTCACGTGTATCAGGAAGGCATAGCGTCTTTTACATTCAGCCACGGTGCTCAATGGTGTAAACTAGCGGACTAAAATTCCGACAATCACTTGTTCAGCAAAGGAAAAAAAGTGGATTTCATTTTTTCTGCCGGTGGCTGGCTTATGCTACCCATTATGGCCTCATCCGTGGCTGCTGTTGCCATTATCTTTGAGCGTTTCTGGGTGCTGCGTCGAGAGAGAATCGCTCCGTCAGCGCTGAGGCAGCAGGTGGTTCGGCAGGCTCTTTCTGCGCCTATGTCGTCGACTCAGCTTTATGAGCTGGAACAGGGTTCTCCGCTAGGTTTTCTGTTTGCGGCCGGGTTGCGCAATCTGGAGTTCAGCCGGGATGTGATGAAAGAGTCCATCGAAGAGGCAGCGGCAGCGGTTGTACATGAATTGGAACGCTTTTTGAGTCTGCTGGGGTCTATCGCGGCTATTACACCTCTGCTGGGCTTGTTAGGCACGGTCCTTGGGATGATTGATGTCTTTGCTGTCATTATGGAGCAAGGAGCTGGAAAAGCTCCGGCGCTTGCGGGAGGTATCTCTCAGGCGTTAGTGACAACGGCTGCGGGGTTGTCTGTTGCGATCCCGGCGGTGCTGTTTCATCGCTTCTTTGAGCGCCGTGTGCAGGATATGGTGGTGCATCTGGAGCAGGAGTCGATCAAGCTGGTTGATGAGCTGTATGGCCAGCGAGCCAAAGCCGATGCTGATATTAGAGATGGTGCCCCATCGATACAAAGTCGGAAGAGTAAGGTTGTTTCAGCGTGAAATTCCAACGTAGAAGCTCAGAGCCCGTCAGTCTTAATCTAACGCCACTTATCGATGTGGTGTTTCTGTTGCTGATCTTCTTTATGGTATCGACGACCTTTGATCAGAGTGCGGAGCTGGAGTTACAGCTACCCGAAACGGTCAATGGGCAGAGTTCAGATCAGCCTGTATCCCTTAAAGTTGAGGTTCCGGAAAGCGGGGCTGTTTACCTGAACGGCAAGGCGGTAGAGGATCTGGCTGCGTCATTAAACGTTTTTCTGGAACAGAAAAAAACGCCTGGAAGTGTTGTTTTGATTGCTGATGAAAGAGCCCGTCACGGTAGGGTTACGCAGGTGTTGGATGCGCTGGCTGGTGCAGGGTTAACACAGATTAGTTTTCAGACCCGATTTAAACGTTAATTGGGGTTGTTTAGTTTAAGGATCTTTTTTTTGAAAAGTATTGAAAGTTCTTCTCAGGAAAGTGCCAGTCAAATCTATCGAAGGCTTCTCGGTTATGTCAGGCCTTATGCTATGGCATTTATGGTTAGTGTATTTGGCTATGCTCTTTATGCTGCAGCTAGTACCGCTTTTGCTGAGTTAATGCGTTACTTAATTGATACCGTTGAGAAAGGGGATGCCCAGTTTCGGGTTGTCTTTCCTTTACTTATGATTTCAGCCTTTGCAGTTCGGGGGTTGGGAACCTTTCTCGGGGTCTATTTTATGGCCATTGTTTCCAGAGGAATTGTTCACGATCTGCGATGTCAGCTGTTTGATAAGTATTTGGTTTTGCCTGTGAGCTACTTTGATAATCACTCGTCTGGCCACCTTATATCCAAGATCACTTTTGTTGCCGATCAGGTTACTCAGGCGGCTTCCAATGCCATTACGGTGGTGATTCGTGAGGGGCTTTTTGTCATAGGCTTATTGGCCTACCTGTTCTACACCAACTGGAAGCTGACTCTTATTTTTGTTGCGTTGTCGCCCCTGATTGGCCTTATCGTTAGCTATACCAGTAAACGCTTCCGGAAGATCAGCAAAAGAATTCAGAAATCGATGGGGGATGTCACGCATGTGGCCTCTGAATCTATCGGTGGCTTTCGGGTTGTCAGGACTTTCGGTGGTGAGGCGTATGAACGTACCCGTTTTGTTGCTGCCAGTGATAAAAGCAGGCAACAGTTTCTGAAAATGGCGGTAACTAAGGCCTTGAGTACTCCCTTGGTTCAGCTGATCGTTGCGCTTGCCATGGGGATTCTTGTTTGGCTGGCTTTGGCACCGGAAGTGATGAGTGGTATGACACCGGGTCAGTTTATTGCGTTCATCACTGCAGCCTCCCTTATGGCTAAGCCGATACGACAGTTAACCAATGTTAATAGCATTATTCAAAAAGGGGTCGCTGCAGCTTCAGACCTTTTTGAACAGTTTGATGAAATGCCTGAGCCAGATAATGGCGAGAAAGATGTTGATCTCGTTAAAGGTGATGTTGAAATTCAGGATGTGAAATTCAACTACCCTAATACTGAAAAACAGGTGTTGAAAGGGATCAACTGTCAGGCTAAAGCGGGTCAGGTGGTTGCTCTGGTTGGCCGCTCAGGTAGTGGTAAGTCAACACTGGTCAATCTTATTCCCCGCTTCTATGAACCTGCATCCGGTCGTATTCGGATTGATGGAACCGATATCGCTGAGTTTACCCTAGCCAGTTTACGTCGTCAGATCTCCATGGTGACTCAGCAGGTAACATTGTTTAACGATACCGTGGCAAATAACATTGCCTATGGGCAGCCTAATGCGACCCGTGAGCAGGTCGAAGCGGCGGCTAAATCAGCTTACGCGATGTCCTTTATTGAAGAGTTGCCTGAAGGTTTGGATACTTTAGTGGGGGATAATGGTGTTCTGTTGTCCGGCGGGCAGCGTCAGCGTTTAGCTATTGCCCGGGCTATTCTGAAAGATGCCCCGATTCTGATTTTGGATGAAGCAACTTCAGCACTGGATACCGAGTCTGAGCGGTATATTCAGAAGGCGTTGGATGAAGTCATGAAGAACCGAACAACGTTTGTGATTGCTCACCGACTGTCAACGATTGAAAATGCAGACATCATTATGGTGATGGATCAGGGTGAGATTATCGAGTCTGGTGGCCACAAAGAACTGTTGGAGAAAGGAGGGGCATACGCTCAGCTACATTCTATGCAGTTCAGTGAGGATGATGAGGCGTAACACGTGAAAGCACTGGAGAAAGCCTGGTATTCCCATGCAAAGTGGCCATTGCTGCTTTGGCCACTTGAAGGCGTATATCAACATCTGGCCCATAAAGATCAGACAAAGAAACGGTCCCGGCAGAAACCTTTGCCTGTTCCGGTCATTGTTGTTGGTAATATCACAGTGGGTGGTACTGGTAAGTCTCCGATGGTTTCGCTTCTCTGCCGAGTGTTACAGCATCATGGTTGGCACCCGGGGGTTATTAGTCGTGGGTATGGCGGAAAAAGAACCGATGGTCCGGTTGCGGTCACTGCGGATAGCGATGCCCGGGATGTCGGTGATGAACCGGTTATGCTGGCGGCACAGACAGAATGTCCGGTTGTTATTGATCAGGACCGGTATCGTGCAGCTTCTGCGCTGCTGAACAAAAGTTTTTTTCAGAAAAACTTCCCCGCACATACTGCCTGTAATCTGATTATCAGTGATGATGGTTTACAGCATCTTAGCCTGCCAAGAGATATTGAATGGGTGATCATTGATGCTGCCCGAGGTCTGGGTAACGGCCACTGTCTTCCTGTTGGACCTTTAAGGGAACCGGCTGATCGCTTAAAAAAAGTGACTCAGGTTTTTGCCAACGGCAGTATACATCCGGTTGAGATTGCAGGGGTTCAGGCCCAGCCAAAGAAGTTGGCCCCCCGTTATTGGCGCAACCTGCGTACCGGGGAAACCTTCTCCGCAAGTCGTCCTCCCTTTCGAACCTCTGAACGCCGGCCTGCCTTTGCTATGGCAGGTATTGGTAACCCTGAGCGGTTTTTCCAGACTCTTGAAGATCTGGATGTCCATATCGAACGGCATCCGTTCCCGGACCACCACATTTTTAAAGACCATGAGGTGCCGGATGGTCGGGTTGTACTGATGACAGCGAAAGATGCGGTTAAGTGTCGAAGCTGGGCTGAAGAAAACCATTGGGCTTTGGATGTTGAAGCCAGAATCAAGCCCGAACTGATTGAAAATTTACACCATCAACTAGTCAATGTTTTAAAGAGAAAACACCATGGATAAGCAATTATTAGCCCTTTTGGTTTGCCCTATTTGCCAGGGACAACTGATCTACAAAAAAGAGCAGAACGAGCTGATCTGCAAGCCGGATGGCCTGGCTTTCCCTGTGCGGGATAACATTCCGGTGATGCTGGAAAATGAAGCGCGTACGCTGACTGCTGATGAGCGCCTGGAAAAGTAAGCAGAACATCGCTTAACCCTGTTTTTAAGGATCGGATCATGCCATTTACTGTTGTCATCCCCGCTCGTTTTGCATCATCACGTTTACCGGGTAAACCCCTTTTGGATATTGAGGGCAAGCCTATGTTGCAGCGGGTGTATGAGCAGGCTCAGAAAAGTGAAGCCAGTCGTATTATTATTGCCACCGATGATCAGAGCATTGCTGATGCGGCTGCAGGCTTTGGTGCTGAGGTATGCCTGACATCCGATCAGCATCCCTCAGGCACGGATCGGTTACAGGAAGTCGCGCAGAAGCTGGGTTTTTATGCCGACGATATTATTGTTAATGTGCAGGGGGATGAGCCGCTTATTCCTCCCCGGCTGATCAATCAGGTTGCCCATAATCTGGCGGCAGATCCCTCGGCAGGCATCTCTACATTGTGCGAACAGATTGAAGATGTGTCAGCGCTACATAACCCGAATGTGGTTAAGGTCGTTACTGATGCCAGAGGATATGCGCTGTATTTTTCCCGCGCGACTATCTCATGGGCGCGGGATGCCTTTACTGAAGAGTTGAATCAGCTGCCGCCATCACCGCTTTACCGACATATCGGTCTCTACGGTTATCGGGTAAAAATGCTGAATGACTTTGTCAGCTGGCAGCCAGCGCCTATTGAGCAGGCGGAACAGTTGGAGCAGCTGCGTGCGCTCTGGAACGGTGTGCGTATTCATGTTGCGGTTGCTGATGAGAGCCATCCGGCTGGTGTGGATACCGCTGAAGATCTGGAACGGGTCCGTGTACATATTCGTCAGCAGTTAACGAAGGGTGAGCGCTGATGTCCCGCATTAAAGTGTTATTTGTTTGTTTGGGGAATATCTGCCGCTCACCAACCGCCGACGGTGTCTTCCGCAAACTGGTGGCAGACGCAGGCCTTCAGGATCTGATTGAGATCGACTCAGCAGGCACAGCCGCCTGGCATATTGGGAAGGCACCTGATCCCCGTACTCAGGAAGTCGCAGCAAGTCGAGGGTACGACCTGAGTAAACTGAGAGCTCGTCAGGCTGTTGCTGAAGATTTCTATGAATATGATCATATTCTTGCGATGGATCAGAGTAACCTTGAAAATCTTCAGCAAATTCGTCCGGCTGATGCTTCCGCCCGGTTGGGATTATTTCTGGACTATGCGCCTCAACTGGGGATTAAAGAGGTACCTGATCCCTATTATGGTGGTGCTGACGGTTTTGAGCAGGTATTAGATCTCGTGGAAGCTGCCGGTAAAAATCTATTGGTGGAGCTGGTTATTCATCATGACAGCTAAATTTCATTTGTCTGACTTGTGATGACCGTAAATCTACCGCTTAAGTGAGTTTTTTGTGCCTAAAAGTCAATCTCTGATCATTCCTGAAGAACACAAAGATCTGCAGGCGTTTAATACGCTGGGCTTTCATGCTTATGCGGCTTACTTTTGCCAGCCTGGGTCCCTTGAAGAATGTCAGCAGGCTCTGGTTTGGGCCAGAGCCCGAAAGCTTCCGGTTTTCGCCTTGGGTGGTGGAAGCAATCTGATCCTTGCCGGCGATATTCCCGGTTTAACATTACAGATGAATAATCTGCAGCGTGACTACAAGCCTCAAGAGGACGGAAGTGTCCGATTGACTGTAGGTGCTGGTGTCACTTGGCACGACCTGGTTATGGAAACTACTGAAAAAGGACTGTTTGGTCTTGAAAATCTGGCGTTGATACCCGGCCGAGTTGGAGCTGCACCGGTACAAAATATCGGGGCTTACGGAACAGAGCTTTCAGATGTACTGGAGTCAGTTGAAGCGGTTCGGGTGAGTGACGGTCGGGTGTACACTCTGACTAAAGACGAGTGTCAGTTTGGATACCGTGACAGTATTTTTAAGTCCGATGCTTATCAGCAGGGAATGCCTGAACACTCCATCATCACAGGTCTTGTTCTTCGTCTGCAGACACACGCGGAACCGAAACTGGGTTATGGCGATTTAGCAGCACGGCTTGAAGGCAAGGAGCGGAGTCCACGTACCCTTGCCGAAGCGGTTTGTTCGATTCGCAGTAGTAAACTGCCGGATCCGGCTGAAGTGGGTAATGCGGGGAGCTTTTTTAAGAACCCTGTTGTTCCCACCGAGTTAGCTGAAACACTGAAAGAACGTTACCCGGAGATGCCTTGTTATCCAGCAGGAGATGGTTTAACTAAGCTAGCAGCGGGTTGGTTGATTCAGCAGTGTGGGTTTAAAGGGACCAAAAGGGGAGCTGTGGGTGTTTATCCTAAGCAGGCTCTGGTATTGGTTCATTATGGTAATGGAGAGGCCTGGGAGTTACTTGAACTGGCTGATGAAATTGTCTACGAGGTTAAGCGGCGTTTTCAGGTTCAACTGGAAAGGGAGCCGCAACTGATTGGCGAATGAAATAACAAAAGGCTGCTTCGGCAGCTTTTTTAATGTCTGAAAATCTCTTCTCTCTTCTCTCTTCTCTCTTCTCTCTTCTCTCTTCTCGGGCTTGTGACGACCTGAAGTATTCACGGTTTTGTCAGTATCTGTTCACTGCTTTGACACGTTATAAATCCATTCTTTATATGCGGTTAATGGATACTGCTGTGTCCTCAATGATTCCCAGCACAAACAGGTGATTTATGAATGCACGGACGAAAACTGAATTACTTTATTCCAATAAGGCTCAATATCCCAATAAGACACAATCTGCAGAAGCTCTGGAGGAACCGCTTTCATGGCTTGGTCAGAAAGGGAGAAAAGCGATACAAAAGTCTGTGGAGGAAAGCCCTGTGATTCGCCATCTGGATAATCTGCAGGGGCAGCTCTCTCAACAGTTAGATAGTTTGACGGCGGTAGTGGAGTCGATGCAGCGGATCAGTCGTATTATGGATCGGATGGCGAAAAAGAATTGCCAACTGAATAGTCGTGCGGGCTTGGTCGACCCTGTGCGTAAGTCCTAGGCTTAGTTTTTTGTGGCCAAAAAAACCCAGTCATAAGACTGGGTTTTTTATTGGTTTCGGGTTATTCACTCCGCCCTGGTTAAGGGAGGGGGATTTATTCCCGGCTAAGACGAGGATCGTTAGCAACCCGGCCTGAGCGTGCTTTACGCTCACGAGGCTTCTTAACGGTCTCTTTCTTTTCAGGCAGGGCGATAGCCTCATCGTTTGGCTGCAGTGTTGGAATCTTCAGCTCAACGTCACCATTCTCTTTGGCCATTTTTGCGCGAACCTTCCGGCTGACGCGTTTCCTCGGTTGAGAGCTTGCTGGCGCTTCAGTCGTTTCTTCCGGGGCTGATGGTTTTTTCTCTGCTGTTTCGTCAGCTATTGATTCAGCTGTTTGTCCCACTACGGGTGTCTTATCGACCTCAGGCGTAGCATTTTCTGCAGTAACGTCAGCAACTGAGGGCTCAGATGACACAGAAGTGTCCTGTTTCTCAGTCACTGGTTCTGCGTCCTCTGCCGTTTGTTCAGCCGGAGCTTTCGCTTGTTCAGCTTCAACAGTCTCTGGTGTGTCTTCTTCTTTGACCTCAGTTTTTTCAGATGCCGTCTCAACGACAGATTCTGTGGATTCCTGAGATTGAGACGCAACCGGAGTTTCTGCTTCAGCAGGTGTATCAGTCTCTGCTTTGCTATCAGCAGTCAAGGATGCCGTTATTTGCGCTTCTTCAACCTTAGCTGTTGTCGGTTCAGGAGCTGTTGTTGCCTCTGTTTTCTCGACATTTTCAGTTGTATTAGCATTGTCTGCAATGACGGGGGCGCTTTGAGTGCCACCAGCAGGTGCCGCCGTCGCTTTGGCTGCTTCAACAGCGCTTTCAGTATCAGACTGAACGGAGGGTTCATCTTCTGTCTGAGAAGCGATGGTTGCTTCAGCTTTAGCCCAGATCGCTTTAGCGGCATCCTGATTCTGTGCATCGTCAGCTGGCGCTTTTTTCTCTTCAGGCTTAGCTGACTTAGCTTGTGGAGCTGCCTCAGGTTTGGCTTTTGTCTCTGTCGGGCCTTCAGATTGCGGATTATTCGCTACAGCCTGATTTGGGTTTTCAGATTGCTCGGTGCCATCGTTGTTGCGGTTACGGCGGCGGCGACGCGGATTATTGCGTGTGCGTTTGTTTTTCGGACGATTGTTTTCACGGGCTTCAGCCTGAGCTTTTTGCTCCTGAATATCTTCCGGGGTGTTTTCAGCAAGATCTTTAGCGTCTTTCGCTTTCTGGTCGCGATTTTGGCGCTTACGGTCGTTGCTTCTGTCCGAGTTCCGCTCATTACGTTTATCTGATTTTTTGTTGTCAGACTTACGGTCAGTTTGCGGCTGTTTATCATCCTGCTCATCGCGGTTGCGATCATCACGGCCATTGCGCTCGTCACGGTTGCGGTTATCACGACGATTATCACGGCGAGGTTTGCGCTCATTACGACGACGGTTGCGATTGGACTTATCGCGGTTGTTACGGCTTTCTTTCTCAGAATCATCCTGAGCCGTTTTGTTCTCCTGAGGTGCTTTTTTGGCGGAGCTGTCATCCGCAAAAAGCTTGCCGAGACCTTTGATCAGCTTGCTGAAGAAGCCTTCTGTCTCAGATGTTTTTTCAGTCTGAGCCGCAGGTGCAGGAGCAGGTGTCGTAGGAACAACGCTACGAACCGCAGCCTGAACACGTTCTGCTGGCTTGGCTGTCGTTGTTTCTTCTTCTTTGTCAGCAGGTTCGATGCTGATCTCAAAGCTGGACTCTTCGCCATTGCCTTCCAGCTGATCATCACGCAGACGGGACACTTCGTAGTGAGGTGTTTCCATGTGCGGGTTTGGTACGATCAGGAGCTCAACACCCTGACGGGTTTCGATATCGCTCAGAGTTTTACGTTTTTCGTTCAGCAGGAAGGTCGCAACGCTGACCGGCAGAATCGCGCGGATCTGTGCGGTGCGGTCTTTCATCGCTTCTTCTTCGATCAGACGCATGATCGACAGAGCCAGAGACTGAACGTCACGGATGGTGCCCTGACCTTCACAGCGTGGGCATACGACGCCGCTGGTTTCTCCCAGAGACGGACGCAGACGCTGGCGGGACATTTCCATCAGACCGAAGCGGGAGATACGACCGATCTGAACGCGGGCACGATCCACTTTCAGAGCATCACGCATGCGGTTTTCAACTTCACGCTGGTTTTTAACCGGCGTCATGTCGATAAAGTCGATAACGATCAGGCCGCCGATATCACGCAGGCGTAGCTGGCGTGCAATCTCATCGGCTGCTTCAAGGTTGGTATTCAGAGCGGTTTCTTCGATATCGCTGCCGCGGGTTGCACGGGCGGAGTTAATATCGATGGAAACCAGTGCCTCGGTGTGGTCGATGACGATCGAGCCACCGGAAGGCAGTTTCACTTCACGCTGGAAAGCGGTTTCGATCTGGCTTTCGATCTGGAAACGGCTGAACAGGGGAACAGGGTCTTCGTATTGCTTGATCTTGTTGCTGAACCCCGGCATCACCTGCTGGATAAAGTTCATCGCTTCCTGGAAGACTTCCGGGCTGTCGATCAGAACTTCACCTACGTCCTGACGCAGGTAGTCGCGCATGGCGCGGATGATCACGTTACTTTCCTGATAAACCAGGAAAGGTGCAGGGCGCTCCATAGCCGCACTTTTGATCGCATCCCAAAGTTGCAACAGATAATCCAGATCCACCTGCAGCTCTTCAGCGCTACGGCCAACGCCAGCGGTACGAACGATAACGCCCATATCGGAAGGGGTTTTCAGCTGATTCATGGCATCACGCAGCTGAGTGCGGTCATCACCTTCAATGCGGCGGGATATACCACCGGCACGGGCATTGTTTGGCATCAGAACCAGGTAGCGACCGGCAAGGCTGACAAACGTCGTCAGGGCAGCGCCCTTGTTACCACGTTCTTCTTTATCAACCTGAACGATAACCTCGGTGCCTTCCTTAACGACATCTTTAATGTTGATGCGGCCCTGAATTTCAGACGGTTTTTTGCTGAAGTATTCTTTGGAGATCTCTTTCAGCGGCAGGAAACCATGGCGTTCAGCGCCAAAGTCAACGAAAGCAGCTTCAAGACTGGGCTCGATACGGGTGATACGGCCACGGTAAATATTGGCTTTTTTCTGCTCACGGGAGCCGGATTCAATATCCAGATCGTACAGTCTTTGGCCATCTACAAGGGCAACACGCAACTCTTCAGGTTGGGTTGCGTTTATTAACATTCTTTTCATCGAAGTCTTCTGGGTCCTTGGGACACCCAGTGCCAGCAAGCTGACCAACCTTCGGGAGCTAGGAATCAAGATTTTTATGCGTGCTTAATGCTCTTCCGCACCGGCTATTGGTTATCTGATCTGCATTTGGGCAGTTTCTGATCGTTAGGCCGAACTCTGACTACGTTTCCTGTGAGCATTGAGCTCGACGGAACAGGGCAGTTAAAGGTGAAAAACATACTGGTGGCTTGGTACAGGACTGGATGACGACAAATGATGATACCGGGGCTGGCAATCGGCCAGCGCTAAACAATCCAGTCGTTCCGCAAGTCTCACCGGACACGAAACATAAGTTGATCCGTTCGCACTGCTCAGGTTGTTTGGGTGTGCTGTTAACGGAAATTGCAAGCTGTTCATCCAGCTCACATTCAATGTGTAATCTGTTACCATCTCGCTGATTGCTGTCAGTCCGTACACGTTACGGGTACTACGCAGCAGAATAGCGGTGATATCTGCCTGAAAATGCCGGGCTGTTTTTCCTGTCGGGGGAGTTCATACCCCATCGCTCAGGTGTGCAGGCGACAAAATAGATGTCAGTTGTTAGTCTTTTTTCAGGCGGTCTGCAATATAGCAGTTATCGTTGAAACCATCAATTTGATTTAGTTGAAGAACTGCCGGGAGGCTATGTGGCCGAAGCTGCTCACTCTGTTCGTTTTGTTACCATCGATAGTCACAATGAAGGGCAGAGAGTCGATAATTTTCTGATCACTTTTCTGAAGGGGGTGCCGAAGAATCTTGTCTATCGGATTATCCGAAAGGGCGAAGTTCGGGTAAACAAGAAACGAGTGAAAGCGGTTTATCGTTTGCAGGCGGGTGATCTCGTGCGAGTACCTCCGGTTAGGGTTGCTGAGAAAGCGGAAGATATGCCGGTCAGTAAGGAATTGGCACAGGCGCTTGAGTCGGCTGTTCTGAAAGAGACGGATGACTGGTTGGTGATCAATAAGCCTCAGGGGCTGGCTGTTCATGCAGGCTCCGGGATTCAGGGTGGCCTGATTGAAAGTTTGCGGCAGATTCGCCCTGAGGGAAGTTATCTCGAGCTGGTGCATCGTCTGGATAAAGATACATCCGGCTGCCTATTGATCGCTAAAAACCGGAAGGCGCTAAATTTTTTGCAAGAGCAGTTAAAAGCGAAGGCCTTTCGAAAGAAATACCACGCCCTTGTTTTGGGGCGCTGGCCGCAAGCGGTAGAGGAAATAAATGTCCCGCTTAAAAAACACGATATTGGTGGCCGTGAGCGTGTTGTAAAAGTCGACGCGAAGGAGGGTAAGGCTTCTCTGACCCGTTTTCGGGTACTGAAACGCCTGAACGCCCAAGGGGTTCAGTGCACCTTGGTTGAGGCTGAGCCGGTTACTGGCCGCACTCACCAGATTCGTGTTCATGCTCAATCGATCGGCCATAGCCTTGTCGGTGATGTGAAGTACGGTGATGAAAAAGTGCACCAGCATTTTAAAGGTCTTGGCTTTAAGCGTTTGTTTCTTCATGCGGCATCTCTTGGTTTTCCCGATCCGGCCAGTGGAACTTTTGTCGAGATTAAGGCGCCTTATGAGGCGAGTTTAAGAAATATTCTCGACCGTTTAGCTGAGCTTTAAGCGGTTCGGTAATAACGGCAACATTTACAGTTAACAGATGATGGGCATGCAATGTTAGGTTCTAATGCCAGCGACTTATGTGTGCTGTTAATCTGAGTTTGGGTGATTTGTGAAGTATCCATTTGTGATTTTTGATTGGGATGGCACCTTGGTGGATTCCGAGGCGCGCATTATTACCAGTATGCAGGCTGCAGCAGATGATTATGGTTGGCAGCCAGCGCTGACCGATGAGGCGGTGCGTAATATTATCGGTTTGGCATTGCCTGAGGCGATTCGTCATATTTGCCCCGGAATTGATGAAGAAGGTGTTGAGGTTATTCGTCAGGGTTATACCTATCACTTTCTGGAGCAGTCCAGTCTTGATATGCCTCTTTTTGATGGTGTGATGGATGGCCTGCATCGTTTAAAAGAAGCTGGATGTATGTTGGCGGTAGCTACCGGTAAGAGTCGAAAAGGGTTGGATCGTGTGTTGCCGGAAGTGGGGCTGGATAAGCTGTTTGCACATACACGATGTGCGGATGAGACGCTGTCGAAACCCGATCCTTTAATGTTGCATGAACTGCTGGATGTAACCGGCTTCGATGTTCGTCAGGCCGTAATGGTTGGCGATACCGAATATGATCTGGGGATGGCGAAAAATGCCGGTATGGACCGTATTGCCGTAAC
This sequence comes from Oceanospirillum sp., assembly GCF_982874595.1. NCBI lineage: Bacteria > Pseudomonadati > Pseudomonadota > Gammaproteobacteria > Oceanospirillales > Oceanospirillaceae > Oceanospirillum > Oceanospirillum sp. Next base: position 30,792 of record NZ_CEYNZH010000018.1, read on the forward strand.
CTATGGTGCGCATCATCCGGATCGTTTGCAGAGTTATAACCCCGTTTTTGTGGCCGATCATTTTATTCAGCTGGTTGACTGGGTTCTAGCGGATTAGCAGGGATAGGCAAAAGAATTGATTGCTTTATAAGGTTTGAGGGGAGGGGCAAATGAGTCAATCTGATTGGAATGAGCCAAAAGCTGGCGAAGAGATAAAGGCGCGACCTGATGCGGTTCAGAGGCAGGCTGCTCCAGCTGCGGGCGCAGAGGGTAATAAAGTGGTACCGGAAAATCCTGTGGTTCAGCAAAATAAAATGATGCAGCAGTGGTTAATGGAAACGCTGAAAGAGCAGCGCCGGGCGCGCCGTTGGAAGCTTTTCTTCCGTTTTGTTCGTTTTGCTATCGTCATCGTGGCTTTGGTATTTGTCTGGAAATCATCGAATCAGGTGGGTGGCGAAGAGTTTGCCGGTGAACACGTTGCCGTGGTTAATGTTCTGGGTCAGATTGGTGAAGAACAGGAAGCGAATGCCGACTCTCTGATTCGTGGAATTCGTGCCGCTTTTAATGATAGTGGTACCCGGGCGCTGATCCTGAATATCAACAGTCCTGGTGGCAGTCCTGTGCATTCTGGTGAAGTTTACGACGAGCTGGTGCGTTTGCGGGCGAAACATCCGGATACGCCTGTGTTTGCTGTTATCCGTGATATGGGAGCCTCCGGTGCTTATTATATCGCTGCCGGTGCTGATGAGATCTATGCCAATCGGGCTAGCCTGGTGGGATCTATCGGTGTGGTGTCTGCTGGCTTTGGTCTGGGCGGATTAATTGAGAAGCTCGGCGTTGAACGTCGGGTGTTTACCTCCGGTGATAATAAGGCGTTTCTTGATCCCTTTACTGAGATGAGTGCTAAACAGGCTGAGTTCTGGCAGTCAGTGCTCTCTCAGACTCATCAGCAGTTTATTAAAGCGGTGAAAGATGGGCGTGGTGATCGCCTGGTAGAGGATCCTGAGATCTTTTCGGGATTGGTATGGAGTGGTGAGCAGGCAGTTGACCTTGGTCTGATCGACGGCCTTGCCAGTGTGCGCCAGGTGGCAGAAGAGCAGGTGGGTGTGAGTCGCCTGATGGACTTTACACCAGAGCCATCTCCCTGGAAGCAGATTAGTCGTGAGATGGGGGTTCAGTTAAAAGCCTTGCTGAATGAGCCAGCGTTGTACTGATTGCATCGGCACTATTTTCGAAATGAAAAAGCGGATAGCTGGGCTATCCGCTTTTTTTGCCTGAAACTGCTTTAGTCCAGTGGGTACATGTCGAATTCTTGCAGTAGGTCACACAGGGCTATTAGCGGTAGTCCGACAAGAGTGTTAGGGTCGCGACCTTCAAGGCGATCAAAAAGAGTGATGCCGAGGCCTTCTGACTTAAAGCTGCCAGCGCAATCCAGTGGCTGTTCTTTGTCGATATAGCGGCTGATCTGTTTGTCGTTCAAGGGGCGAAAATAAACATCAAAAGATTCAACAAGACTTTTGGTTTGCTGGCTGGCTGTGTTGTGAAGGGCTAATCCGGTATAGAAGGTTATTTTTTTCCCACTGAAACTTTTAAGTTGCCTTTGGGCGTTGTCTTTAGTGTGCGGTTTGCCGATAATGCGCCCGTCAAACGTAGCGACCTGGTCGCTGCCGATGATCAGGCTGTTAGGGTGGTTCTCTGCCAGAGCGAAAGCTTTCTCTCTGGCAAGGCGTTCTACCAGTGTGCTGGCACTCTCCTCGGCATGAGCTGACTCGTTAATATTGGGAGCCTTCTGAATAAAAGGAAGGCCCAGTTTTTCAAGCAGTTGTTTGCGGTAGGAAGATGTGGATGCCAGAACCAGTGAGAGCATGTAAATAATATCCTTTTGATTAGGGTGTTTATCAGCTGCAGCTAGCGTGCTGAGATGTCATTTTAGTGCGTCAGATAAGCATGGGTGATGGATAACCCCCTGAAAAGTCGATTGTATCCGATCTTTTCTGAGATTATTTGCTGTTCTTGTCTTCAATCCTTTGACAGTTGCGGGTCATATCCCTATTATTGCGCGCTTATGTTTGGTGACCGACTTCCCATTACAATCGAGCCGTACAAACTAGCTCGTGATGCTGGTGTTTTAGAGGGGGATATCTCTCTTGAAAAATGCCATCGCGTGCTTGATGCCCTCGTCAATAGCGATGGGCATTGTCATGTGCGTCTTGAGTTCGATATTGACCCTCAGAGAATCCGCTTTATACGTGGCCGTCTGAAGGGCCTGTTTCAGGTCCCCTGTCAGCGATGTATGCAGGCGATGCCTTATGAGGTTGATAGCGAATTTCTGTTAGCTATCGCTGCTTCTGATGAGGCTGCGGCTAACTTGCCGAAACAGTATGAACCGCTGATCGTCGAAGACGAAAAGCTTGAGTTGTTGCCTGTGATTGAAGATGAAATTCTTCTCACGCTGCCTATCGCGGCGTATCACGATGAAGGTGATTGCTCTGTAACAAGTGAAATGCTGGTTTCAGGTGAAGCAGAAGAAGTCCAACCTGAAACTAAACCGGAAAATCCTTTCAGTGTTTTAGAACAACTGAAGGGAAAACGTTAACTGCAACCTCTAGTTGTATTTAGGAGTGAGTTGTCATGGCTGTTCAACAGAACCGTAAAACCCGTTCTAAGCGCGGTATGCGTCGTTCTCACGATGCGCTGTCTGCGTCTACGCTTTCAGAAGATAAAACTACCGGTGAAGTTCACCTGCGTCACCACGTGACTGCAGATGGCTTTTACCGTGGCAGCAAAGTGGTTGACAAAGGCGACGAATAAGGTCGGCTTGTGTTAATCGCTATTGATGCGATGGGCGGGGACTTCGGTCCCCGCGTTGCCATTCCCGCAGCGCTTCGGGCGCTCAAAAAAGACCCTCGTCTTTCTGTTCTTCTGGTTGGCGATCTTAAAGAGATCCAACCCCTGCTTCCTGAGCAATCTCCGCTACTTTCGCGTATTCATCTTCGTCATTCTGATATTTCTGTTGCTATGGGTGATAGTCCTAAGTATGTGCTGCGACATCAGAAAGGGTCTTCTATCCATGTCGCTGTTCAGTCTGTTGCTGATAAAGAGTCTGTTGCCTGTGTCAGTGCGGGTAATACCGGGGCGCTTGCGGTCATCAGTCGTTATCTGCTGAAAATGTATCCCGGTGTCAGTCGCCCGGCCATCTGTAGTCAGCTGCCTGTTAATGGCGGTGAATGTCTGATGCTGGATCTGGGGGCTAACCTGGGTTGTGATGCTGACGACCTCTATCAGTTTGCCCTGATGGGGAGTGCTATGGCTGAGGTGATGCAGGGTAAAGAATCGCCCTCGGTGGGTTTGCTGAATGTCGGAGAAGAAGAGCTGAAAGGTACTGAGCTGGTTCGTGATGCGGCTGCTATTCTTTCGGCTTCGAAAGCAATCCGTTACGACGGTTTTGTCGAAGGAAGTGATATCTTTGCCGGTCAGGTCGATGTCATAGTTTGTGACGGTGTTTCCGGAAATACCGCTCTTAAAACCAGCGAGGGTGTGGTTCGCTTTCTGTTTCAACAGATTCGTCAGGGGTTTAAGAGTTCGCTGTATGCCCGAATTGTCAGTATTCTCGTCAGGCCTGTTTTGAAAGGGATTAAACGCTCTCTGAATCCCGAACGGTATAATGGGGCGGTTTTGCTGGGGCTTCAGGGTGTTGTGGTAAAGAGTCATGGCGCTGCTGAAGTGGAAGGTTTCTATCGTGCGATTCTGCATGCGGTTCATGCTGTCGAAACTGGGCTCTGTCAGCATGTAGGCGAGAAAGTCGCAAATGGTAACTCGGGCGCAGTTTTTTAATTTGGCCTCGATTTTTTTTTTGCTGTGCTATAATCGCGCGCTAATCTGGCCTAGGGGGCAGATTATTGCCTCACACGGCCTGATTGTTGTGGGCAATTTGCAAGGATCATAAGGGGTTCAGCCCTAGCCATTACGGCTGAAACCTAATTTATAATAACAGTGTAAAGGGTTTGCTATGACACAGTCCCTGGCTTTTGTTTTTCCTGGACAGGGTTCGCAGGCAGTAGGCATGCTGAGTGAACTGGCTGATCGTTATGCGGTAGTTCGCACAACATTTGAAGAAGCCTCACAAATTTTAGGTTATGACCTCTGGCAGCTGGTTCAGGAAGGCCCTGCAGAGGCATTAAACCAAACCGATAAAACACAACCGGCTATTCTGACTGCCAGTGTTGCTATCTGGCGTGTGTGGCAGGAGTTGGAAGGCCCTCGTCCGGCAATGGTTTCCGGCCATAGTCTGGGTGAGTATAGTGCCCTGGTGTGTGCGGGTGCTATGAGTTTTGCTGACGCGGTTCGTCTGGTTAAGCTGCGTGGAGAATTTATGCAGCAAGCTGTGCCGGAAGGTGCGGGTGCGATGGCTGCGATTCTTGGGCTGGCGGATGACAAAGTTGAAGAAGCCTGTCAGGCTGCTGCCGAAGGCGATGTCGTTGCTCCGGTTAACTACAATTGCCCGGGGCAGGTCGTGATTGCAGGTAGTGCTGCAGCGGTCGAACGCGCGGGTACAAAATGTCAGGAATTGGGCGCGAAGCGTGTTGTTTCGCTTCCGGTTAGTGTTCCTTCGCACTGTGAGCTGATGAAGCCTGCAGCAGAGCGACTGGCTGAAGAGCTGGACAAAATCACTATCGAAGAGCCGCGTATTCCGGTTGTTCAGAACGTTGATGGTCTGCCTCACGGCGACGTCGATATCATCCGTGAAAATCTGTTGGCTCAATTGTATAGCCCGGTTCGCTGGGTATCCTGTGTTGAGCATATGATTGCGCAGGATGTTGATACGACAGTTGAGTGTGGTCCGGGCAAAGTTTTGGTTGGTCTTAATAAGAAGATTCAGCGTAGCCTGAAAGTTCTGGCGGTCAATGACCCTGAGTCATTAACATCGACCATTGAGCTGGTTAAAGGCGCCTAAGTTTTACTCTTACGGAGAATCAGATGAGTATTGAAGGAAAAGTAGCTCTGGTAACAGGTGCAAGCCGTGGTATCGGTCGTGCAACTGCATATGCTCTGGGCAAGATGGGTGCCATCGTTGTGGGTACTGCCACTTCTGAATCCGGTGCTCAGAATATTACTGAAGGTCTTGCGGAGCAGGGCTACCAGGGTAAAGGTTATGTCCTGAATGTAACTTCTCAGGAGTCTGTTGACTCTGTTGTTAAAGCGATTACTGAAGAATTCGGTGCTCCTTTGATCGTCATCAATAACGCGGGCATTACACAGGATAACCTGCTGATGCGTATGAAAGAGGATGAGTGGGATTCTGTTATCGACACCAACCTGAAGTCTGTTTACCGTGTTGCCAAGGCAACCATGCGTGGTATGACGAAAGCGCGTTGGGGTCGTATTGTGAATATCAGCTCTGTTGTTGCTACCATGGGCAACATGGGGCAGAGCAACTACGCGGCGGCTAAAGCGGGTATGGAAGGTTTTACCCGTGCAATGGCTCGTGAAGTGGCTTCCCGTAACATCACAGTTAATGCAGTTGCTCCGGGCTTTATTGCAACGGATATGACACACGCATTGCCTGAAGAGCAGCATAAAATGTTGCTGACACAGATTCCTCTGGCCCGTCTGGGCCAGCCAGAAGAGATTGCTAATGCTGTCGCTTTCCTGGCGAGTGAAGGTGCGAGTTACATCACTGGTGAAACTCTGCAAGTTAATGGCGGCATGAATATGCGCTAAAGCTGGTTGTTGGCTGGTAGCTATTGCGCCACTCAGTAACCCTCTATAAAATACCGATCAGCTTTTATTGCTGTTCGGATATTTGTACCCACAGGAGAAATTTTAAGTTATGAGCACTATCGAAGAGCGTGTAAAAAAGATCGTAAGTGAGCAGCTGGGTGTTAAAGAAGAAGAAATCACCAATGCATCTTCTTTCGTTGACGATCTGGGTGCAGACTCTCTGGACACCGTTGAGCTGGTAATGGCTCTGGAAGAAGAGTTTGAAACTGAGATTCCTGATGAAGAAGCTGAGAAGATTACTACCGTTCAGGAAGCAATCGACTACGTAGTTTCTCACCAGTAAGATCAGGTGAGTAATCAGTCTATGACTGACTACAAAGAAGCCGCTTTCTGCGTAGCAGGAGCGGCTTTTCTTTTATTGCCGGGTGCAATTTGTTGTAAACAAAATATGTTAAATGCACCGGTAGTTTTTATAGCGTATTTGGAGGAAGCATAATGCCTCGCAGAAGGGTCGTTGTTACTGGCCTGGGTTTGATCACGCCCCTCGGTAATAGTGTAAAGGACAGCTGGGACGGTATTCTGGCTGGTAAGAGCGGTATCGCGCCGATTGAGCACTTTGATACAACGGGTTTCAGCACCCAGTTTGGTGGTTCAGTTAAAGGCTTTGATGTCTCCGAATACATGCCTGCAAAAGATGCCCGTAAAATGGATACCTTTATCCAGTACGGTATGGCTGCTGCCATCCAGGCCGTGGCAGATTCCGGTCTGGAATGTACGGAAGAAAATGCTTCCCGAATAGGTGTTGCGGTAGGTTCCGGTATTGGTGGTCTGCCAATGATCGAAGCTAATCACAATAACCTGCTGGCGAAAGGGCCACGCAAAATTTCGCCGTTCTTTGTACCGGGCAGTATTATTAATATGATCTCCGGTAACCTGGCCATTCGTTTTGGTTTCCAGGGCCCTAATATTGCAATAACCACTGCCTGCACGACGGGTACTCATAACATTGGGTACTCAGCGCGTACCATTGCTTATGGTGATGCAGATGTGATGATTGCCGGTGGTGCTGAGATGGCGACTACGCCGCTGGGTCTTGGGGGCTTTGCTGCCGCCCGGGCGCTGTCGACCCGTAATGATTCTCCTGAGACGGCCAGCCGCCCTTGGGATGCGGATCGCGATGGTTTCGTACTGTCCGACGGTGCTGGTGTCCTGGTTCTGGAAGAGTACGAACATGCTAAGGCTCGTAGTGCGACTATCTATGCTGAGCTGACGGGCTTTGGTATGAGCGATGATGCGTACCACATGACGTCACCACCGGAAGATGGCCGTGGTGCCGCGACATCTATGGCGAATGCCATCAAGGATGCGGGACTGAATCCTGAGCAACTGGACTATATCAATGCTCACGGAACGTCTACTCCTGCCGGTGATGTTGCAGAAAGTCGTGCTGTTGAAAAAGTGATGGGCGATGCCGCTAAGCAGGTTGCGGTTAGCTCCACTAAATCTATGATCGGCCACTTATTAGGGGCGGCAGGTGCTGTAGAGGCTGTTTTCTCTATTTTGGCTATCCGTGATCAGGTTGCTCCGCCAACGATTAACCTTGAAAACCCAGCTGAAGGCTGCAACCTGGATTATGTTCCGCACACTGCGCGCGACATGAAGATTGAACATGCATTGTCTAACTCCTTCGGCTTTGGTGGAACCAACGGTTCTCTACTGTTTTCTAAGGTGTAAGATTGTTCTGAGCAATCATGTGTTGTTGCACAAAAAGGGGCCCACGGGGCCCTTTTTTATCTCTGCGATTTCTTTCTGAGCTGGTTTATGACCTATCAAACTCTGATTAATGGTGTTGCCGATAAGACTCTGCCAATAACCGATCGAGGTTTGGCTTATGGGGATGGCATTTTTGAAACCTTTAGGGTGATTGATGGTGAGGTGTTGCTTTTTGAGCGTCACTGGAATCGACTCACTGAGTCACTTCATCGTCTTAATATTTCGCCGCCCTTATCAGAAGAAGAGCTCAGGATTGGCTTGAAAACTGTGGTTTCTGACAGACATGGGGTTGCCAAATTAATTGTCACTCGGGGTAGTGGTGGCCGTGGTTATAGAGCTCCGGATAAAACGTATAGTCAGTGGATATTGCAGGGCTTTCCGTTGCCGGAAACTGATCCTGAAGACTACCTGAACGGTGTCGCTGTTCGTAGCTGCCGGCTTAAACTATCGGAACAACCTTTACTTGCCGGGATGAAACATCTGAACCGTCTTGAGCAGGTTATGGCTCGGAATGAATGGCAGGATGACTATTTTGAAGGTTTGATGTTCAGTCAAAGTGAAGCCCTGATTGAGGCGACAATGGCTAACCTCTTTATTATTCAGGGGAATCGGCTTTTAACGCCTATGTTGAACCTGTGTGGTGTTAAGGGCGTTATGCGGGATGAAGTCTTAAGCACTGATGATCGTTATCTGTCGGGGATTACGGAATTAAAAGAGAGCTCTCTTGATGCCGATGCCCTGCTGAACTCTGATGCCGCTTTTATTTGTAACAGTGTCAGAGGCATTGTCCCTATTGCGTCATGGAATGCTTCGGACGATACCTTGATTCGTAAGTGGGGTTCTTCTGATCATCCGGCACTCATGGCGTTAATGAAGCATTACCATCAAAAACTGGCATTACCCTTTCCTGGTGAAATCTGAAGGGTTGCTTGTCTGAATTATTTTGTATTTAGCCGGAGTTGCTCCGGAAGTAGTGTTAAGGAAAAACTATGGCTTTTTTCAATCGCCGGATTATTGGAGCTGTTTTAGCGATAGCTGTTATCGCTGCTCTTGGTTTTGTAATGTATTGGAAGCAACTGCTGGAGCGCCCGCTACCGATTAAAGATCCTATGGTGTATGAGGTGGAGTCCGGATTAGGGGCGAATCAGGTAATGGCGCAGCTTCAGGCCAGAAATGTTTTGCCAGAGGTCTGGCCCTTGAAGATCTGGCTCAAACTTAACCCTGCAAAAGCACTTTTGAAAGCGGGGGAGTATGAGATTCCGGTTGGTCTGAATGCCTATGAATTGCTCGCACTCTTAGCTTCCGGCAAAACGGTTCAATATCAGGTTACATTACCGGAAGGCCTTAACTTTGCTGAGGCACTACAGTTGTTGCAGCGTCAGGATAAACTTGCGGTGAAAACGACCGACCTGACCGTTCCACAGATTATGCAGAAGGTTTCCGGCAAGCCTCTGAATGAGGTTCCACACCACGAAGGGCGCTTTTTCCCGGATACCTATCAGTATCACAAAGGGGGCAGTGACCTTCAGATTCTGAAACGCGCTTACGATAAGATGAACCGGGTTTTAGAAGAAGAGTGGCAAAAAGCCGATAAGGCGGCTCTTCCATATAACAGTGCTTACGAAGCTTTGATTATGGCTTCTATCGTTGAAAAGGAGACGGGGGTGCCCAGCGAGCGTTCCCGCATTGCAGGGGTTTTTGTTCAGCGTCTGGAAAAAGGCATGCGCCTGCAGACCGATCCAACGGTGATCTATGGGCTGGGTGATCGTTATCAGGGCAATATTACCCGCCGTCACCTGAAAGAGAAAACGGCTTATAATACCTATCGAATCAATGGCTTGCCGCCGACGCCTATCGCATTGCCGGGTCAGGATGCCATCCATGCTGCACTGAATCCCCTGAAAGAAGGTGAACTCTACTTTGTCGCCCGTGGCGATGGCAGCCATAAGTTCAGCAGGACTCTGGAAGAGCATAACCAAGCGGTACGCCACTACCAGATCTATAAGCGTAAACAGAATTATCAGTCAGCCCCTGATACTCAGCAGTAACGTCGAGTGGTTAGGACTGGCTCAGTCGGATCTATTATGACCTCTAAATCAGAGAACCCGAAAAAGGGATGCTTTATCACGCTGGAAGGCTCAGAAGGCGTTGGTAAAAGCACGAACCTGGCATTTATTCAGCAGTGGCTGGAAGAGCAAGGACATCAGCCACTGATGACCCGTGAGCCCGGTGGCACACCGATGGCGGAAGAGGTGCGTGAGCTGCTACTCAGTCAGCGCGAAGAAACGGTGAGTGAAAAAGCAGAGCTGTTGCTGATGTTTGCAGCCCGTGCCCAGCATCTGGACCAGAAAATTCTGCCGGAGCTGGAACGGGGTGGTTGTGTCGTTTCTGATCGTTTTACCGATGCCACCTATGCCTATCAGGGTTATGCCCGGGGTCTGAATCTGGATTGGATCGCTCAGCTTGAACACTTGGTGCAGGAGCAGGTTCGCCCTGATCTGACTATTTTACTGGACCTATCGACAGATGTTGCCCGCCAGCGAATGAATAAGCGTGGAACGACGGATCGTTTTGAGCAGGAACAATCTGATTTCTTTGAGCGAGTTCGTCAGGGTTATCTGGCCCGAGCCAGTGCTGAACCGGAACGCTTTGCTGTGATAGATGCCAGCCAGACATTAGAGTGCGTTCAGCAGGATATTGCTGTTGCGTTGCAGTATTTTTTTCAGCAATGTCGCTGAGCAGCAAAGCAAGCCTGCTATTCGTAAATAGTCATACTTGAGAACGGCATATTAGGGATACTCCATGACAGAGATTGTTAAAGACTCACCTCTCATCCCTTTTGTCTGGCAACAGGATTACTGGAGCCAGCTTATCGGACAGCATCGTTCTGGACGTTTACCCCATGCGCTCTTGTTGGCAGGCGAGCAGGGTATTGGCAAATATCATCTGGCCAGAGCGATGGCCGCTTATTTATTATGCCGTCAGCCGGGGGAGACCGCTTGCGGTAACTGTCCCTCTTGCTCGCTGTTTTATGCCGGTACTCACCCCGATTTAATAGAGGTGATGCCGGAAGGCGAAGGTAAGCAGATCAAGATTGAACAGATACGCAAGTTGCAATCTTTTGCCGGCAAAACCGCCCAACAGGGTGGTTTTCGCGTGGTTATCCTTCAGCCAGCTGATGCGATGAATATGAATGCTGCAAATGCGTTGCTGAAAAACCTGGAAGAACCCGGTAGCAATGTGCTCTTTATTCTGTTGAGCCATCGACTCAGCGCGGTCATGCCAACGATTAAAAGCCGATGCCAACAATTTTCGCTGCCGATTCCGGATCGGGGGCAGGCACTGGATTGGTTAGGCGGTCATTTGTCCAGTCATGCGGCTCTGCATGCTGAGAAGCTGCTGAAAATGGCTCAGGGTAACCCGTTGTTAGCTCAGGAGCTGGCCGATGACGCGCTACATAAGCAGCGGGATAAGCTTTTTTTTGCCATGGAAAACCTGACCCGTGGCGGGGATCCTGTTGAGCTGGCTCCAGGGTTTATCGAAGGCGATTTAAAGTGGACGTTGCGCTGGATGCAGCAGTGGCTCAGTGACTGGTGCCGCTGGATCGTTACTCAGGATGATACTGACTTGGCTTTTCCGGATATGCTGCCGCTTTACCGGCAATGGCAACACTCCTCCAGCCTGGAAAAAGCGCGAGTGTTATTTCAGGATGTAGGGCGTTTACGTACACAGTTACTGTCAGGGGCTAATCCTAATCTGCAACTGTCGATGGAAGCCCTGCTTATTCGCTGGGCGGATAAGATGTTACTATAATCCTCTCTAATTTGTAGTTCAGGGAGTTGGGCGTATGGTTCAGGCTAAAGGTGATGATAAACCGGTTAAAGCGGCGGTGGTTAATTTAACCAATAAAGATGAGCTTTATGAAGCCTACATGCCCTTCCTTCAAAATGGGGGGCTTTTCCTGCCAACCCGTGGCAACTTTCGCTTGGGTCAGGAGTTATCTTTGATGCTGAACCTAATGAATGAGCCGGATAGGATTCCGGTTACGGCTCAGGTTGTTTGGATTACACCTCAGGGAGCGCATGGTCGCCGAACGGCAGGCATTGGTGTGCAGTTTTCTGATGAACAGATCTCTCTGAGGGATAAAATTGAGCGTTATCTGGCGGGAAGTCTTAACTCGCAGCATCCGACCCATACTCTCTGAGTCTGAGCGATATGTTTTTTGACGAGTAATCGTCTTTGATTGATCTGATTTAGGATATTTATGTACCTGATAGACTCTCACTGCCATCTGGATCGACTGGATCTTTCACCCTATAACGGCGACCTGAATCTGGCTCTTGAGGCTGCCCATGATCGCGGTGTCAGTCATTTTTTGGCAGTCAGTGTGACTCTGGATGATGTGGCAGAGCTGAAAGATTTGGCTCGTCAGTACACTTCGGTGTTTGCATCTGCTGGCGTTCATCCTCTTCAGGACCTGCCTCATGAGCCTACTGTCGAAGAGTTGGTTAAAGAAGCAGAAGATGAGTTAATTGTTGCCGTAGGTGAAACCGGGTTGGACTATCACTATGCCCCTGAAACCAAAGCCTTGCAGAAGGAGCGCTTTAAACGTCATCTGCTGGCAGCTCAGGAAGTGAATAAACCGGTTATTATCCATACCCGTGATGCCAAAGAAGATACTCTGGAGATGCTGGAGCAATATGGCCCGGATGCCGGTGGTGTCCTGCACTGCTTTACCGAAGATCTGGATATGGCGCGCCGCGGTATTGCCCTTGGCTACTATGTATCGATCTCAGGTATCGTCACCTTCCGTAATGCGGATCAGGTACGCGAAGTGGCGAAGAAAATCCCGCTGGATTCGCTGCTGGTTGAAACGGACTCACCTTATCTGGCACCGGTTCCTCATCGTGGTAAAAAGTGTGAGCCTCAGTTTGTGCGTGATGTAGCGGAGTTTATCGCTGAACAGCGTGGCATTTCTTATGACGAGCTTGCTATGCAGACAACTTCGAACTTTTTCCGTCTTTTTAAAGGAGCGGCCCCCAAAGCAGTGGCTTCTGAATAAAGACTAACCTTGTGCCGAAAGACTAAAAGCCGGACCTGTTGATCGCAGGTCCGGCTTTTTTGATGGTGCTCTGTCCGTCAGACCTCAGTGTGTATTTTGACTTCTGGGGATCTCTCCTTCGTAGAAGTCCGCATCTGTTTGGGGGGAGGTAAAAGCCACAAAAGGTTCTTTTTTCATTTTGAGCTTTTTTTTGCCGGTGGATGAGTCAGCTTCTGGCCCGGAGAGTTCGTTCAGGTGATGACTAACGGAGTTATTCCGCTGGTCTTCCATTGATGCTGGCGGGGGCTCATCACTGGTTTGCCCTTCGGGATAGACGTACATAGATTTTTCCTGGCTATCGAGAACTCCTTTTCCATGCCAGGGCAGTAAGCGGTAGTTGGCATGATCAGAGAAGTCCATGAAGGGGTATTTAATAATCTCAAAGTAAGGCGAGTAATCGAAATCTCTTGGCGTGCAAAGTTTTGGGTTACGGCGGAATAGCTGTATTCCCTGATCACCGCTTTTCTTAACAAGAGGCAGAATTGGGAACTGAATAAAACCAAAGGCTTCGGCAATCATGGTGGAACAGACCGTTTTGGTTGCTTTGCCGGCATTGTGTTGAAACAGAGATGAGCGCCAACGTCTTGGCATAATCCACCAAGGAAAAAGAAATCTCGCCAGATCCAGAATTTGACGCACATCGTATTCTTTGCCCAGCTGGCTGATGGCGTAATGGATCATCTGTTGACAGTCTTTGTGACTGATTCCTCGTGGACGGCAGATTCGAATATGGTCTTGTTTGTAGCTGGCCAGATCGCGCACAACGGTTCCCAGACCTAATTCTGACTCCACGATTAGCTGAGTGTCAGGGCTATAGGGGAAAAGCTCGCTTAATGTATTACGTAGTTCCGGGTCTTCGATATCGTGTATTCGGCCAAGATAGAGTGCGGCATGAGACCAAGTGCTCTGGGTAATCATCTTGATCACGTCACTTACCCGTGAGCGGCCTTCTATCAGAAGGACATCACAGGGGCGGACTTCATATCGAATACGCTCGAAATCCGATAGTGGAAATTCAGGGGCAGGTCTTTGCTGTGTCAGCCAGTTGACAATAGGCCGGGTCATTTTCGTTATTTTCATCGCAGTATCCTCCGCGATTTAGTTTGTTCGGTACAGCAGGTATTACGCGGTCAGAAAAGTGTCAGGACAATCGAGTTCTAACTTAAGAGTAAGCTATATCTGGCTGGCTGTCAGATATAGCGGAAAGAAATGCAAATATTGGAGCGTTCAGGAATCGTTAAGGGATAGAGATGGAATAGTGACGGGTATCAACCTCGGGATGGCACAGGGAATAAATTCATCAAAGCGTCATAATAGCAGGGCTGTCAGAGCATATACTGAAATTGTGACGTGAAAATGACTATAAAAAAACAAACACGGAGGATTCGGCATGAAAACATATCAGGTCGATCAGTTTGAAATTATTGCCCGTCCAGCATTCAATCGAGTTTTGTTGCCTAAAGTTGGTCCTGATTTTGATGTGGCTGCTGCCAGAGTTTTTATTGATCACCGCGGATTGCTGACGATTCGGGATGATCGTAATGAGTTGGTTTTTTCAGATATCAGTGAGATCAGCCTTCAATGTGTGCTTAAAGCAGGTGGTGTACATGTTATGAACCCAGAGCTGGAAGCCCATCCTAAGTTGATCCATATTCCATTAGGCACAATCGCACACCAATTAGGACATCTGTCACATACTAAGAGAGAGTGATTAGGATGTAGAGGCTTTTTTGCTCTTTGGATTATCGATACTAAAACAGCAATTCGGACCCTGTGCTTAGATAAAGGCACAGGGTTTTTTATTTGTGTTTAATTAACTGTTAAAATGTGACTGAAAAAAAGAATCTGGTCAAAATAAGTGCGAAATGGTATTGTGTGCAGCGCAGCATAGGGGTTGCGTTAACAGGTATCGGTACCTTAAATCGTCAGGGTGCTGGTAATTCAACAGATGTGTATTTGTTAGGCAGTAGATGTTATGACCTTGTCAGCAGTGGAAAAACAAGCGCGCAAAGTACAGGAGTTTCGCCAGCGTGAAGCGAATATTCTGGATGCAGCTCTCGAGTTGTTTCTGGAGCACGGTGAAGATCGCGTCACCGTTGAAATGATTGCTGATCATGTAGGCATAGGTAAGGGGACTATTTATAAGCATTTTCGCAGCAAATCTGAAATTTATCTGCGCCTGATGCTGGATTATGAAAAAGATCTTGCTGACCTGTTCCAATCCCCGAAAATTTCTGAAGATAAAGAAGCGCTGTCACGTGCATATTTTGAATTTCGTATGCAGGACCCGGGGAAGTACTTGCTTTTCTCCCGGTTGGAAGAAAAGCTTACCAAATCCTCTGGTGATTCCGATATGCTGGATGAGCTGCATAAGTTCCGCGCCCGTAATCTGGAGAGTCTGACGGATCTGATTTCTGCCCGCATTGATGAGAACAAGCTGGAAGATGTGCCTTCATATTTCCATTATTGCGCGCATTGGGCTCTGGTGCATGGCGCAGCGGCTCTGTATCAGTCACGTTTTTTCCAGGAAGTGATCCAGGATAAAGACGAGTTCTTTACCTTCCTGATGGAGATTGGTGTGCGTATGGGCAATCGTGGCCAGCGAGGTCGTAATCGGGAGGAGTCCTGATGTTTAGTGATTTTCCTGTCCAGTATATTGAACCTGTGTACCGGCCTCCCAGTGAGGCCAAA
Source organism: Oceanospirillum sp. (assembly GCF_982874595.1). Classification (NCBI taxonomy): domain Bacteria; kingdom Pseudomonadati; phylum Pseudomonadota; class Gammaproteobacteria; order Oceanospirillales; family Oceanospirillaceae; genus Oceanospirillum; species Oceanospirillum sp. The sequence goes on from NZ_CEYNZH010000018.1 coordinate 46,057, forward strand.
TCTTTTATCCTGCCGGTAACTAATGGCTGCAGCTGGAACCAATGCAGCTTTTGCGAAATGTATACCGATCCCCAGAAAAAATTCTCAGCCCGAAAAGAAGCGGATGTTCTGGCTGATATTGAACGCTCAGGTCAGCAGCTTATGGGTGTTAGCCGAGTGTTTCTGGCGGATGGTGATGCCATGGTCTTGTCGTCCCGCCGTTTACTGACGATTTTAAAAGCACTTAATCAGGCGTTTCCTGAACTGCGACGGGTAGGGGCTTATTGTTTGCCCAGAAATGTAGCCCGTAAGAGTGTGGATGAATTAATTGAGTTAAAAAATAATGGGTTATCTATCCTGTATGTTGGCGTTGAGTCCGGTGATGATGAAGTATTAACCCGAATTAAAAAGGGTGAAACGGCTGAATCGACTTTACAGGCTCTGGAAAAAATAAAGCAGGCTGGCATTAAAAGCTCTGTCATGGTGTTGAATGGTCTGGGAGGGACGGAACTGACAGAACAACATGCTGTCAATTCTGCCCGGCTGATCAATCAGGCCCAGTCTGATTATCTCTCCACCTTGGTTCTGACTTTCCACCGAGGTTCCAAGCGTTTCAAAGATGATTTTGGACCTTCTTTTACGGAATTAAATAACAAAGAACTATTTGCCGAAATGCATCGTTTTATTTCTGAACTAAACCTGACATCAACGGTCTTTCGTTCTGATCATATTTCTAATCGATTGGTTTTGAAAGGTACATTAGGCCGAGATAAAACGACGATGCTGAATCAGATTGATCAGGCGATGATCCATAGTGAACATTTTTCAGATATTGCCCTGAAAAATATTTAATAAATAACCTCTGCTGTTTAATAAATTCCGACTAATTTTTGGTTCTGCTTTTATGATGTTTATTAGTTCTTGTAATTCCTTATAAGCACTATTAGTATAAGTTGCATTAAAGCTTCTTTTTCAGGCGTATCGAAAGGGTCTTCAAAGTCTGGTCCGCTGCTGATGGATTTTTTTCAAATCAGTTATGGTGGTCTGAATGACAGTTACGCACGTAAGTAATGTTTAGACACGTCACTGCGTAATCTTGCCTGAGATAAGAAACCTAAATTACCCCAACACCTGTATGTTAAGAAGAGAATAGTAATGTCTATTATCAATAAATATCGTGAGAAAGAACGTCTAATGCGTCAGCTGCAGGAAGAACTGCAGGCGATGGAAGAAAAACAAGAGCTGAAGCAGGAGTTGGCTTTTAAAACTGCTATTGAAGATGTACTGAAGCAGTTTGATAAGTCTGAATCTGACCTGCTGGCCCTCTTTGCTGGTGATGATGATGCTGCTGACGCGGGTAAATCCCGTCGTAAGCGTACGCCAAGTGTTTATAAAAACCCTCAGACCGGTGAGCAGATTACTGTTCGTGGTGGTCGTCAGAAGGATTATCAGGAATGGATCCAGAAGTACGGTAAAGAGACTGTGCAGAGCTGGAAAATTTCCTGAGTTAAGTACGTATGAGGTAATTTCTCATATTGACATTGCAAAGCTTGCTTTGTGATGAAAAAAGCAGCCTTTGGCTGCTTTTTTTATGTCTGTCTACTATGAATAATCGGTTTTCTCATATCGATTATTTGCTGCTAATCGCCAGTGGGATCGGGATTCGTCCTTGAGAGGATTCAGATTATTGATCTGTTCTCCTGAGAGTAATCCTTTTTATCTTTATGGTTATAGTGGCTTCCTATTATTTGCTGATCTCTTGTCAGACACAGCTTTTTTCCGGTCACTACGTTAAAATATCGGCAAGCAATTACAGGAGAGAGATTATGCTATCCGGCAGCTTTTCACCGGCACAATTGGCTCAGCACATCGATAAAAACACTGGGGAAAAAGGTCTTCCTCCGGTTGAGAAGTGGAATCCGGACTTTTGCGGTGATATTGATATGCGTATCGCCAGAGATGGTCAATGGTTCTATATGGGATCGCCAATAGGTCGGGCTGCACTGGTACGCATGTTCTCTACTATTTTAAAACGCGAGGGTGACCATTATTTTCTGGTAACACCTGTGGAGAAGGTTGGTATTCAGGTCGAAGATGTTCCTTTTATAATTACTCAGCAACTTGAGCCCTTGGACAATAAGCTCCGTTTTGTAACCAATGTCGGTGATGAGGTTCTTTTAGATGAAGGGCATCCACTGACTGTCTCAGTGTCTGAATCCGGTGAACCTGAACCCTACCTGCAGGTGCGTTCAGGTCTTATGGGGCGTCTGCACAGAAACCTGTTTTATCAGTTGATTGAAGAAGCTGAGCCATTTGATGATAAAGGTAAAACTTATCTCGGTCTGAAGAGTGATGGTCGCTACTGGTCATTAGGTGAGTTGCCGGAATAAGGCTCCGTCATGTTGGCTGTCTGATAATCCCGGAAATCTGTTTCAGGGATTATCACACTATCTGTTTTTTGCTCAGGTACTTTTCCTTTCAGGCCTGAGAGCTAAGTTTTGAGAGATTCTGTGTCCCAATCTTTACAGTCTGACCCGGTGAATATTTTTTCCGCACCTCTGCACCTGACATCCCAGCAGCAATGTGTGGTGCGCCATGGCAATGAGCATGCGCGGGTAATGGCCGTTGCCGGCTCAGGTAAAACCACAACACTTGTGCACAGGGTCTTGTTTTTACTGTCTCAGGGCTATGAGCCGCGCCGTGTTCTGGTGCTCATGTATAACCGTTCTGCCCGGGTCGACTTTGAAGCTAAGCTGCAAAGGGAGTATCAGCGTCAGCAGGTGCATTATCCCAAGCCGGATATCAGAACCTTCCACTCGATCGGCCATAAACTTTGTGAAAGTCTTGTGCGTTGGGGAATCCTACAGCCCAGGCATCTGGTGCGAGAGGGCTGGCCCTACGAGAAACTGGTTCGTCAGGGGATCAATCAGGCGTTACCCAATGCGGACCAGGCTACCCGACGTAAAGCGTTGGATAAGGACCATCTTGAAGCGTTTATGCAGTTTGTTGAGCGTGTAAAGGCCGACCTGGAAACACCCAATGATCAGTTCCGTTTGCTCGGTTTACCGGATGATCAGAACTACTTCATCGAAGCTTTTGATCAGCTGGAACAGATTCTGGCGCGGGAAGGTGTCATGACTTTCTCCGATCTGCTTTACAGGCCTGCTATGGCCGTTTTGGCCCATCCTGAGCTTGAAGCGCGCATTAGTAATCACCTTGATCATGTTATTGTTGATGAGTATCAGGATATCAACAGCATCCAACAATTCCTGCTTAGTATTCTTGCGGGAGAGCGGGCCAGGGTAATGGTTGTCGGTGATGTGGATCAGTGTATTTACGAATGGCGTGGTGCGCGGCCGGAGTTTATGTTGCGGGATTTCGCTCTGCAGTTTCAGCAGCCGGTGAGTTATCCGTTGTCGTATTCGTTCCGCTATGGCGCAACGCTGGCGCTGGCTGCGAACCATCTGATCGGTCGTAATAAGAACCGTGATGCGGGTCTTTGCTTGGCTACCCCGAAGCATCAGGATACTCAGGTTCAGGTGTTATCAGAGCTCAGCCAGCTGGTGAGCCATATTCAACCTGTACTGCATCAATCGGGCGCGGCCAGTGTCGCGGTTTTAGTCAGAAGCTGGGCGTTGAGCGTACCGATTCAGTTAGTGTTTCTACAGCAGCAGATTCCATTTCGCCTGCACCAGCAGGGATATTTTGTTTTTAATCTGCCACTGGTAAGTCAGTTTCTTGCCTATTTGCAACTAGCAGCAGGCGAAGCCAATGCTGAAATTAACGCTGAGGCGTTGGGGCAGATGTTAAGCTTTCCGCCTCTGTTTCTTAGCCAGGGAGAACAACAGGGGATTCAGCAGCAGGTTCTGCATTATGGTCTGAATCCGGATGAGATTGTTGCGGGTATGGATCTTAAGCCTTATACCGCAAAGCGTTTGAAGAAGCGTTTGGGTTTGCTTTTAGAGCTGCAAAGGCAACCAGCAGAGCAGCCCGTTGGTCCTCTGGCGGTTCGGCTGCTTCAGGAGACAGATGCCTATGATCTGATCGACAAGGCGGCTGCAACTAAGGATCAGGCGCAGGAGCGAAAACAAACGCTGCAGGCATTCGTCAATTATATTCGTCAGCAGAGGATGAGTGTTACTCAGTTGTTGAATCATATTGAACAGCAGAAGCAGTCTGGTGCCAGTCAGAGCGATCATGGTGACGCCATCACTATTACCACGGTGCATGGTGCTAAAGGTCTGGAGTGGCCTCATGTGGTTCTGGCGGGACTCACGGAAGGAAGCTTCCCCTGCTATCAGAATGTTGCCGATTTCGATGAAAAAACTGAGGAGAGTGAGCGGCGTCTTTTTTATGTCGCGATGACCCGGGCACGTGAGACGCTTTGGTTACTGACTGATCACGGTCTTTCTGATGAGCGTAAAAAGCGTTCCAGCCGTTTTGTCGCTGAGATGAATCTGGAAGACAGTCGTCTTGTTGCCGGCCATCTCAAATCAGATGTCACTGATGATACAGAGCTTAAGGTTGAGAATGTCGGGCTGACCCGACAGTATTTGTCGGCCTGTGGTTTTGAGAGTGTTAAAGTGAGTGCCCGGCCTGTTCAGAAAAATGAGCCTGAGCCCTCTCGGAGACGTTTGTCACCAAGATCAGAGCAGAGCACCTTCTATCGGATTGGTGATCAGATTGAGCATGAGATCTTTGGGCGAGGGGAGTTAACTCATATTGAAGCCGGAGCTCAAACCCGAATCACAGTACGCTTCGATCAGGGCGTTAAGGTATTGCTGGCTGAAAGAGCGCCGATCAAACGGCTTGCCAGTTAAAGTTCGGAGGTTGAGGGTATGAATTATCTGGCTCATGCTTTTCTTGCTGGTGAGCAAGGAGAGGCCTTTCGTCTGGGGAATCTGATGGCGGATCATATCAAGGGGCCTGCAGACAGCGCGTTAGAGTTTCTGCCCCAGCGTTGTTCAGAGGTTTTTTCTGAGGATTTACTGGCCGGAATTCGCTACCACCGTCATATTGATCGTACCGTGGATCATTCGCCTCTTATTGTCGGGCTGCGGGAACTGTTTTCCAGAGAGTACCGCCGCTATGCGGGCATTGTGCTGGATATGGCCTGGGATCATCTTCTGGCCCGATCCTGGGGGGACTACTCAGATAACGCTCTGCCGGTTTTTGCGTCCCGCCAATATAAGCTTTTGATGCAATATCGTGATTTTCAGCCGGATTCTATGCAGCATATGGTGCATTATATGGTGAAAAATGACTGGCTGGTTTCCTATACTAAAGCTGATCATATCCGCCGATCTCTAGCGGGTATGTCGCAACGGATGCGACGTAAAAATAAGTTGGCTGAAGCCTTTGTTGAGATTCCAAGACTTGAATCTGAGTTGAGTCGGGTGTTCCCCATGCTTATGGAAGAGTTATTACAGCAGCCCGTTTGGAATCTACCTTAACCGCTTCAGTTCAATCAGAAAAAATAGCATTTCTGTTGTCCTGCATTTGATTGCGGCTAAGCGAGAATGAATGAATATCTCTCCACAGAATAAACACCCTGTTATTCAACATGCTTCATCCAGTCAACGTTTTCTGAGTCTGGCCTATCCCGTTGCGCTTATTGTTTTACTTGGTGCTCTTATGTTTGCCTGGAGTCTGTCTGATGCCCGAACCCGCCAGATGGAAATAGTGGCAGAGCTTTCAGAGCAAACCATGCAGATGACACTGGAAGAAAAGCAGAATAATCTCAATCTGGTTTTGAGCGATTATGCCCATTGGGATGAAACACTCCATTTTTCCGAACAGTTAGATAATGAGTGGGCGAAAAGAGAGGTTGGAGAAAACCTTATCAAGCCTTTTGAATTAGCGGTTAGCTTACTGCTGGATCAGAGCGGCAAGATTATCTGGTGGCAGACTTATAGCCAACTTCCCCAAAGTAGGGTTGTGCAAGCCTCTCTCGAGGAGGCGCTTTGGCGGGATCAGGTTATGCCGCGCTTAATGAACAGCTGGCGGGAGGTGCCCGCGAGTCCCCGTTCGTCATTCTTCCGCTTTAATGATGACTTGTATTCCTTACACGGGGCATTGGTGACATCAGATAAAGAGGGCTATAGGCCTAATGCGAACGACAGGGTCGCTCTTATCTTGTTGAAACGAATTGACCAGGCTGTTCTGGATGAGTTGAGTCGGCATAAGCAGGCAACAGGTCTTCATCTGGTGTTGTGGGGTTCTGATTCCGCTTCTTCGACCGAGTCCGGGTTGCCAATCTATGAGAGGTCTCAACGGTCTGATGTAAAGCAAGCCGGGATTCCTCTGATGAATATTCAGGGTATTCCCTTAGCAGAACTGACTTGGTTCCCGTTATTTTCAGTGGATCAGGTTTACGATGCGATCAGCCCGAATATGCTGGTTATGTTATTGGTGATTGGCTTATGTTTTATCTGGTATGTCAGCCGTGTTCGAAAAGGTGGGCAGCTACTGGATCAGGAAATTCAGGCCCGCAAAGAAGCGGAAGCGCAACTTGAAGCCCACAGGAATCAGTTGGAAGATCAGGTAGAAGCCCGAACTCATGAGCTTTATGAAGCTTTGGCTCAGGTTCAGAGTGCCAGTGAAGAGAAAACCCGTTTCAGTCGTCAGATGAGCCATGAGATGAGAACCCCTTTAAATGCGATCTCAGGTTTTACCCAGCTGTTACAGGAAGAGATTGCAGACCCGGAACAGCTGGATCTCTTGCAAGAGATCCTTAAAGCCAGTGGACGACTGACGGAAATTGTTGACCAGACCCTGCAGTTGACAACGATAGACGACAGTCTTGCTCAGGGTCGGCAGGGGCAGTGCGACCCTTTGTTTACTCTGAGAACAATGGGTGAGCGTTATCACATTCAGGCCGCTCAAAAGTCGATTCAGCTGCTGAGTTCCGGGCTGGATCGGGAAGTCATAAGCCCAATTCCTACCGATATCGTACAGGAGGTTTTCAGGGTTTTGTTGGACAATGCGTTGCAATACACCCAACCCGGTGGGGCAGTCGAATTAAAAGCCATGTTTTCAGATGATGGGCAGCATGTGCTGATTCAGGTTATCGACGATGGTATCGGTATTCCGCCAGAGAAGGAAAAACAGCTTTTTCAGCCTTTTTCACGACTGCATTTTGATCTTCTGCCAAATATTGAAGGGGTTGGCCTTGGACTCTTTATGGCGCGAAAAAAGATCAGGGCTTTTGGTGGTGATATTACTTATCAGAGCCAAGAAAAAGGTGGTAGTGGTTTCACTATTAAGATGCCAAGAATCTGAGACTTTTACAGGGATATAAAAAAAGGGAAAGCATCGCTTTCCCTTTTTTGTCAACGGAGCTGCAACCTACATATTCGGATAGTTAGGACCACCCGCACCTTCCGGCGTTACCCAGGTAATGTTCTGGGATGGGTCTTTAATATCACAGGTCTTACAGTGTACGCAGTTCTGTGAGTTGATCTGGAAGCGGTCAGCACCGGTTTCCTCATCTTTCACTACTTCGTAAACACCCGCTGGGCAGAAGCGCTGCGCAGGCTCGGCCCACTTCGGCAGGTTAACCTGCAGAGGGATGGTTTCATCCTTCAGCTTCAGGTGGCATGGCTGATCTTCTTCATGGTTAGTGTTCGACAGGAACACAGAAGACAGCTTGTCGAAGCTGAGCACGCCATCCGGTTTCGGATAGTCAATCGGCTGCACGTCAGATGCCGGTTTCAGCATGGCGTAATCTTCATGGGTGTCATGCAGCGTTACAGGAATACTGAACAGGTTCTGGTCGATAAAGTTAAATGCACCGCCCAGCATAGGGCCAAACTTATGCATTGCAGGGCCGAAGTTGCGGGTCGCATACAGTTCTTTAAAGGCCCAGGATTTTTCCCATGCGCTGGTGAATGCGGTCAGTTCCTGACCACCTTCGTCGCCGCCTTTCACCGCTTCGAAAATAGTTTCTGCTGCGATCATGCCGGACTTCATCGCGGTGTGCGTGCCCTTGATCTTGGAGAAGTTCAGCGTACCCGCATCACAACCCACCAGAATACCACCCGGGAACGTCATCTTAGGCAGGCAGTTGTAGCCACCTTTTGTGATCGCACGGGCACCGTAAGAGACGCGTTTGCCGCCTTCAAGATGCTGTTTCAGCTCCGGGTGGTGCTTCATACGCTGGAACTCGTCAAACGGACTAAGCATCGGGTTGTCGTAGTTCAGGTCGGTAATCAGACCGACAACTACCTGATTGTTCTCGGCGTGATACAGGAAGAAACCACCGCTGGCGCCATTTTCGCTCAGAGGCCAGCCGGAACCGTGTACCACAAGACCTGGCTGATGTTTCGCCGGATCGATATCCCACAGCTCTTTAATACCGATACCGTAGTGCTGAGGATCTTTGCCTTCATCCAGTTTGAACTGACTGATCAGCTGTTTGCCCAGATGGCCACGGCTCCCTTCAGAGAAGATGGTGTACTTGGCGCGCAGTTCCATACCCGGCATATACATGCCTGGCTTTTCACTGCCGTCAGCAGCAACACCCATATCACCGGTAATGACACCTTTAACCACGCCGTCTTCAATCAGAGGTTCGGCGGCGGCAAAGCCCGGGAAAATCTCAACACCCAGCTCTTCAGCCTGGGTTGCCAGCCAGCGGCAAACATTGCCCAGTGAGGCAATGTAATTGCCATCGTTGTGCATGTTTTTAGGCACAATAGCGTTCGGGAAAGTCTTGGCGTTGTTGCTGTCTTTCAGCATCACAACCTGATCTTTGGTCACAGCCGTCAGCAGAGGAGCTTCTTTCTCTTTCCAGTCAGGAATCAACTCGTTTAAAGCTGTTGGTTCGATCACTGCGCCGGACAGAATGTGGGCACCTACTTCAGAGCCTTTTTCCACCACACAGACGGTCAATTCCTGACTGGCGTCGTTAGCCTGTTGCATCAGGCGAATCGCCGCTGAAAGGCCTGCAGGGCCTGCGCCAACGATTACAACATCGAACTCCATCGCTTCTCTTTCCACGATACACTCCTCAAACAGCGTAGTGCGCCTTGGTGCTGCCTATATAGATGCAAACAACCTAATATCAGCGCATGTAATTATTTTATGGTCTCATTTAAAACGGACGTTTGCTTCTGGTCAACCCCTATTTTAACCAAGGGTAGGCCTCTGGCCGATTACAGCTTGTCCGGACGAGACTAAAACGCAGCAGATAAATTAAACTGAGCGTTTAATGCGGTGCAGCAAGTATAGCGACTAAATTGTGACTAGTCAGTTTATAAAGGAATTTGACCTAAACTCAAAAAATAGTCATTATGGGATTGCGAGTGCAGCAAACGCTCGTTTGAAACGAATTCCGGCAACGTAGCTTATCTATTGCAACCCCTATGCTTAAAAGTTACGTTGCCCAAAAGATGTGGCAGGATTAACAACTTAATTAAACGTTAATTACTGCCAGTGAAAGCTCGTCACGTTACCGTTTATAAAGAACGAGGAATCTATGAAGGTATTAGTTGCTGTCAAACGAGTCATTGACTACAACGTCAAAATTCGTGTTAAAGCGGACAACTCTGACGTTGATCTGACCAATGTGAAAATGGCGATGAACCCATTCTGCGAAATTGCAGTGGAAGAAGCGGTTCGTCTGAAAGAGAAAGGTATCGCAACGGAGATCGTTGTGGTTTCTGTTGGCCCTAAAGAAGCTCAGGAGCAGTTGCGTACTGCACTGGCGCTGGGTGCAGACCGCGCGATCCAGATTGAGACTGCAGACAAAGTAGACTCTCTGGGCGTTGCCAAACTGCTGGCTAAACTGGTTGAAGAAGAGCAGCCGGGTCTGGTGGTTCTGGGTAAACAGTCTATCGATTCGGATAACAACCAGACCGGTCAGATGCTGGGTGCACTGACAGGTATGCCTCAGGGTACGTTTGCTTCTGAAGTCGCTGTTGATGGCGAAAAAGTAAACGTGACCCGTGAGATCGACGGCGGTCTGCAGACAGTGGCACTGAATCTGCCTGCTATCGTGACCACAGACCTGCGTCTGAACGAGCCCCGTTATGCGTCTCTGCCTAACATCATGAAAGCCAAGCGTAAGCCGCTGGATGTTAAGACCCCGGCTGATCTGGGTGTTGATGTAGCGTCTAAAGTGAAGACCCTGAAAGTTGAGCCACCTGCAGAACGCAGCGCGGGTATCAAAGTGGGCAGCGTAGACGAGCTGGTAGAAAAACTGAAAAACGAAGCGAAGGTGATCTGATCATGAGTATCTTAGTCGTAGCTGATCACAACAATGCCGCTCTGGTGGGTGCTACTGCAAATACAGTTGCAGCTGCTCAGCAGATCGGTGGCGATATCACGGTACTGGTTGCCGGCAGCAACTGTGGTGCGGCGGCTGAAGAAGCTGCAAAACTGAACGGCGTTGCAAAAGTGGTTGTTGCTGACAACGCTGCTTACGAGCATCTGCTGGCTGAAAACGTCTCTCTGCTTGTAGCCGATCTTGGTAAAGATTTCTCTCACATCCTGGCGCCTGCGACGTCCAACGGCAAAAACATCATGCCACGGGTTGCTGCGCTGCTGGATGTGGCTCAGATCTCTGACATCATTGCCGTTGAATCGGCGGATACCTTTAAGCGTCCTATCTACGCCGGTAACGCGATTGCGACGGTTCAGTCTGAAGACGCAATCAAAGTGATCACGGTTCGTGGTACGGGTTTTGACGCAGTTGCTGCTGACGGTTCTGCTGCGGTTGAATCTCTGGACAATGCACAGGATGCCGGTAAGTCTGCATTCGTTGGCGAAGAGCTGGCGAAATCTGACCGTCCTGAGCTGACGGCTGCGAAAGTGGTGATCTCCGGTGGCCGTGGTATGGGCAACGGTGAAAACTTTGAACTGCTGAACAAGGTGGCTGACAAGCTGGGTGCCGCGGTTGGTGCATCCCGTGCAGCCGTTGATGCAGGCTTCGTACCGAACGATATGCAGGTGGGTCAGACCGGTAAAATCGTTGCGCCTGAGCTGTATATCGCGGTGGGCATCTCTGGTGCGATTCAGCACCTGGCCGGTATGAAAGACTCTAAAGTGATCGTCGCCATCAACAAAGATGAAGAAGCGCCGATCTTCCAGGTAGCAGACTACGGTCTGGTGGGTGACCTGTTCACCGCACTGCCTGAGCTGGAAGGTAAACTGTAAGTTCTGCTTACTGTCACCTTTTCAGACGTGTTCAATCGCAGGCTGTCTAACATCTTTACAGGCAGTCGGAACACAGAAAGCCCCCGCAGGAATATCCTGTGAAGTGACCCCCAATAGTTGGACACCCAACATTGGGGGTTCTTTTTATGGCGAAGTACAGCCGCTCACTCAAAATAGCTCTGGCTCAGAAGTGCCTTAATGGCACGCCAGCCA